>JALSUP010000103.1 GCA_027071315.1 Sulfurovum sp. | reverse complement strand
GGGTCTATGACATTCACTCGCCACGTATCCCCAGTGTCGAAGAGATGGTCGTGCAGATCAGAAAACTGCTTGAAGTCCTGCCTCAGGAGCAACTCTGGATCAATCCCGACTGCGGACTGAAAACACGAAAATGGGAAGAGGTGAAACCGAGTCTGGAAAATATGGTGAAAGCGGTGGAAATCGTGAGAAGGGAGTTAGCATAGTACTTTGCGTAGAGTGGGGTTATCCACCTTACGCATCATGATCTGTTTTAGAATCGACGAGTTCCGCCAGGAGCTCTTCGATCTCCTCCTCTTCAAGTTCGTCTCGTCCGAGTTCTTCTACAATGGAAAAACACTCAGTACGCATTTCTCGCATCTCTTCCAAGTCGTCTTTTTGCTCTTTTGAAGCAGATTTTGCTTTGTCAATGGCTGCAAAAAGCTCATCTATTGCTACTTCCAAATCCGGTATAATTTCTAATTCTAAAAGGTTTTTTAGTTTTTCTGCTGATGTCATGATCAATCCTCTGTTAAGATGCCGTATTGTAGCAAAATTGTTGTGAAAATACTATTTATAGAAATGTATCATATAAATATTATTCTTCTTGGTTATAATTTCGTATAGAATACTAAAAAAGGCTACTGCGTGAGAGAAAGAAGAACCTGTTCAAAACTAAAACCGTGGATCTATTTTTTACTGGAAATGATCATTTATATCTCCTTGTCTGCTCTCCTTTTTATCCTTATTAGCCTGTTTGTAAACATCAATGTGGCTGTACCTGCCGTGTTGCTCTTTATGGGGTTTATCATTATTAAAACAAGATCTTTCCAAAGACTTGAAAACATACTGGCACGTACAGAAAATATCAAATGGGCAAAAATGCTTCAAAAATACGGAAATCAAAACGATATACCCCGGAACAATTAAGTCAATTTAAAAAGAAATGATAAATGTTATGTAAAAATAAGTAGGGAGACAAGACCCGCGAAGGGTCTTAGCTGGAAGGAGCGGTTGTTTAGTGACAACCACACCCTTCGTGGTTTTTGTTTGTGACTTCTTTTTCTGCTGGGGCTGAAGCAGCACCGGCACCTGTACTACAGGCAGAAACACCCGGAGGTGTTGTCGGTTGTACAGCTGAATTGTCTGCACCGCCCTCTGCATTGACTTTGTCAATAAATGCCAACAGGTCAGTGGCTGCAGCCTGGTAACGTTTAGCCGTTTCAGAATCAGCATTATGATACGTGACCGGCATACCTGTATCTCCACCGACTCTGATCGCCGGCTCTATTGGAATACGGGCGATGACGTGTGTGTCATACTCTTTGGCAACTGGTTCAGTTGTTCCCATACCGAAGATGTCAGACTCTGTGTCACATGATGGACAGATGAACCCGGACATATTTTCAATAATACCCGCAGTCGGGATGTGAAGTTTCTGGAACATGTCCAGAGATCTTCTGGAATCATCAAGAGAAACTTCCTGAGGTGTTGTGACGGTAATACCCGCTGTCACCGGTACAGACTGTGCAAGTGTTAACTGTGCATCACCTGTTCCCGGAGGCATGTCGATCACCAATACATCCAGTTCAGACCAGAGAATGTCTCTCAGGAACTGCTCGATCGCTTTCATGATCATAGAACCTCTCCAGATAAGAGACTGTCCCGGCTCCATTAAAGACCCCATAGACATGATCTCTACACCGTAGGCTTTAAGCGGCTGTACTTTATTTCCCTGAATTTCAGGTTTCTGGTCGGCAACACCCATCATTCGGGGAATGTTCGGTCCATAGATATCTGCATCGAGAAGACCTACTTTTTTACCCTGCATTGCCATAGCAACTGCCAGGTTTACAGAAGTGGTTGATTTACCAACCCCGCCTTTACCAGAAGAGACCATTACAAAGTTCTTCACATGTGGTGCAATGTTCTTACCTGAAACAGAGTTTGACATCTGCTTTGGTGCCTGTGGTGCTTTAATGTTTATGTTGATCTCTGAGAAACCAAGTTTTTGAAGCTCTTTTGTTGCTTCATCTCTCAATTGTGCTTTTACTTCATCCGCAGATGATGTAATGTCAATTGTCAATGAGATCTTTGGTGTGTTCACCAAAACATCTTTTACAAAACCAAAAGTTACGATATCTTTCGTAAATCCTGGATACGTAACATTTTTTAATGCTTCTAATACATTTTCTTCTGTCATGTTTTATCCTATTTTTAAAATAATTGATATAGGAGTTATACCACTCAAATCTTAAATTAGATTGAAAAAACAGGGTTTTTGAAGTAATTAAGATAAAAAGAGTCTTATTTATCTTTTGGCATAGAAAAAAACTATAGGGAACCTCTAAAAATACTTCTCCAGCCTTCCTGTTTTATCAGTTTTCAATTTAAAAAAATTATAGCGCCAATATTCCCGATAAAATAGTTATTTTTCCATATTTTTCTTCCATAATTGC
>JALSUP010000102.1 GCA_027071315.1 Sulfurovum sp. | reverse complement strand
TACACCACGTTCTCTTAGCTCTTGTTGTGCTGATATTTTTAGTTTTCTTGCGTCTCGTTTTTCCATACGCTTATTATAGCATTTCTTAGCATAATATTTGACTGTTTAATTAGTGGTTTAATAGTATGCAAAAAGAAGAACTAAAGGTCTGTCCAAAGTGTGGTGAGTATTATTTTGGTGAGGAGTGTGTGGGGTGTCACAGTAACCAGTATGCGCATTATAGCGTTGATGCCTCGAAGACACATAAGATCTTCATGGCTTTGGTTGTATTGGGTCTGGCTATCCTTGCTATTGTCAAAAACTACTGAGCATTACCCAAGTAACGTAAAAAACTCTCTCGGAGCATCTACTTCAAAGGTCATACTCTGTTTTTTAACAGGGTGGATAATCTGTAGTCGTAAGGCGTGCAGACCCATACGTCCGCCTTTTGTTCCGTAGCGTTCATCACCTATGACAGGATTGCCTAGCCATGCCATGTGGGCGCGGATCTGGTGTTGTCTTCCAGTTTCTATCTGTACTTCAAGAAGTGAGCGTTTTTCTGACTTCTCTTTGACTTCGTAGTGGGTAATTGCAGGTTTTGCCTGGGGGTGTTCTCCTACGTGAACACGGTACTCTTTTTCATCGAGACGGAGGGGTTGGGTAATGGTGCCTTTTTCTTCTTTGGGTGACCCTTCAACAATGGCAAGGTAGGTTTTCTCAGACTTTGACCATTGGTCCATGACCGCTTCTCTGACTTCTTTGGATGTCGCAAAGAGTAAAATGCCCGAAGTCTCTCTGTCAAGTCTGTGTACAGGCCAGAGTTGTACGCGTTCTTTGCCTCTGCTCAGCTGTGAACGGAGCAGGGCGAGGGCATGTTCTTTGGTCTCTTTTGTGGTACCAACAGAGAGAAGGCCGGCAGGTTTGTTGATGGCTATGAGGTCTTTGTCCTGAAAGACAATTTCAACTTTTCGGACAGGAGGCGTTGCTTTGCCTGTACGCTGTACCACGCCTACTTCTACGATGTCATTGACATTGAGCATGAAATCGTGTTTGGTTGTGACCACACCATTGACTGCTACTGAAGCACCCTGAAGTCTCTGCTTAACTGTTTTTTTAGACCAGCCTTCCAGTGTTTCAAAAAGAAAAGGAAGGAGTTTAGCTCTTTGGCTTACTTTGTATTGCTGTCCCATCTTATACCACAAACATCATCTTGGCTGCGATGACAATGAATATGCCCAAAACAATAACCAACTTATGGAAATGGTGCTGCATGAAGTGGCTTTTGGTACCACCGGTAAACTTGATGTAGAGGTTACTTCCTACCCCAATGACAATGATGGTCACCAGTGCAATTTTGAAGAGCAAAATCTTTTGTAGGTTTGTCTCTGCAAAACCGGCAGTAGAGTTTATGTAGCGTGACATCATCATACCGCCTGTGAGGACCAAAAAGAGAAGAGAGATCGGGAAGATCTTAAAAGAGCGTTTTCCCAATGACTGATTGATCTTTTGCTGGTTTTCTTTATCGAACTTGCCTTTAAGGGCTGAAATAACGGCAAGGTCAGTAAAGACATACCCTAAAAACATAATGGCTAACATGAGGTGAATGATGTGTACGTAAGGGTAGAGGGCATCCATAAAAACTCCTAAGTTTTTATGGATTATACTTTAAAATACTTTACGTAAATGAAAACCTTACAGTTTATCATTCTCCATAGCCTCTTTGCTTGGAACCTGGGCAAGGGCATCTAAAAATGCATCTTTGGATGCTTTTTTTGATCTCTTCTCAATAATATCTAACGTCTGTAATGCAGAAACTTTTTCACTCAATGCATTGAGGATAAATTGATTGAGTGAGATTTTTTCATTTAAACACACATCGTTGACGGCATTTTTAAGATAGTCGGGCATTCGTAAACTCATAGTGGTCATGATATTTCTCCTATATATTGTAAAAATTCTTTTGGTGTCATTACTTCACGACCAAATTCAGATGCAGGTTTAAAATCTTTTCCATTAAGCGTAACGATAATAGAATGCGATTTGACTGCAAGCTCAAGTAAAAAGTCATCATCGACATCTTTTAATTTTGGTCTCCATAAATAAAAGATACGATTTTGTTTTCCAATAGAACAAATATAATTTAAAATGGCATCAATGTATTTTTCTTCCATTTCAGACTTTAACTTTAGTATCTCCTCATATTCATAAAGGAGTGTTGTTGAAAGATGTACGGTAAACTTTGGACTATCAATGATAGACAAAAGTTTATAACTGGCACCCTTATTTGAATAGATGGAAGAGAGCAGTACATTGGTATCAATTACAATATTTGTCATAGTGGTATTATATACGGTATCATTTAATATGTCAAGTAGATAAGATTTTCATATTAGCGTCTTCTACGACTTCTATATCCGCCTCGGCTGTTTGACGTAGCGGAACCTCTTTTGCCCTGTGAATGACAGCTGTCACAGATGGAGAA
>JALSUP010000101.1 GCA_027071315.1 Sulfurovum sp. | reverse complement strand
CTTAACACTCTTTAAACCTCATATTATTCACGTTTTTACATTATTTTCATATTTTTCTTGACCCATTCACGTTTTTGTGCTATAAATAAGAGTATATATATCTGATTAAGGATGATAGATGGCAAATGAAGGATTAGACAAAGCCGTTTCCGGCGAATATGCCCTCGGTTTTGAAATAGACATAGAGACCGAGACCGTACCGCCCGGACTGGATGAAAGCACCATTGCGTTCATTTCAAAAAAGAAAGAAGAACCCGAGTGGATGCTTGAGCTACGTCTCAAAGCATTGAAGAAATGGGAGACCATGACTGAACCGCACTGGGCACATTTGGAATATGAACCTATTGACTATCAGTCCATCTCCTATTTTTCAGCCCCTAAAGAGGGTATTGACAGTTTGGACGAAGTGGACCCGAAGATCCTGGAAGCCTATGATAAACTGGGGATCTCCCTTGAAGAGCAGAAACAGCTTGCCGGTGTCAAGGTAGCAGTGGATGCGGTGGTAGATTCTGTTTCCGTCAAAACGACTTACTCTGACGAGTTGAAAAAACATGGAGTGATCTTCTGTTCCATCTCTGATGCGATCCGTGACTACCCTGAACTGGTTAAAAAGTATATGTTCTCCGTCGTACCCATGGCAGACAATTATTTTGCCGCTTTGAACTCGGCAGTCTTTACGGACGGAACTTTTGTGTACATCCCCAAAGGGGTACGCTGTCCAATGGAACTTTCGACCTACTTTAGGATCAACGCACTCAACACAGGACAGTTTGAACGTACCCTCATCATTGCCGATGAAGGCTCACATGTGAGTTACAATGAAGGCTGTTCCGCGCCAACACGTGACGAGCACCAGTTGCATGCTGCCGTGGTTGAGCTGGTCATTCTAAAAGATGCAGAGATCAAATACTCTACTATTCAGAACTGGTACCCCGGTGATGAAGAGGGTAAAGGCGGTATTTACAACTTCGTGACCAAACGTGCTATTTGTGAAGGGGAGAACGCTAAAGTCTCCTGGACACAGGTTGAGACGGGTTCTGCCATTACCTGGAAGTACCCAAGCTGTATCCTGAAAGGTGATAACTCTGTAGGTGAGTTTTACTCTGTGGCTGTGACTACACTGGCACAGCAGGCAGACACAGGCACAAAGATGATACACCTTGGTAAAAATACCTCTTCAACCATCATCTCCAAAGGTATTTCGGCCATGAAAGGTCAAAATACGTACAGAGGTTTGGTGAAGATAGGTGCCAATGCCACAGGTGCAAGAAACTACTCGGAGTGTGATTCACTCCTGATCGGTTCAAACTGTGGTGCCCATACTTTCCCTTACCTGGAGAGTAAAGATACCCAGGGTCAGGTGGAGCATGAAGCAACGACATCGAAAATTTCGGATGAGCAGTTGTTTTATCTTAGACAAAGAGGCATCAACGAAGAAGATGCCGTGTCGATGATCGTTCACGGTTTTTGTAAACAGGTTTTCTCACAACTCCCGATGGAGTACGCAGTAGAAGCCAAAGCATTATTAGAATTAACATTAGAAGGAAGTGTAGGATGAGTACAAGCATTATGGATATACAGAATTTACAGGCAAAGATCGGTGACAAAGCAATATTGAAGGGCTTGAACCTACAGTTGGAACCGGGAAAAGTACATGCCATCATGGGACCCAACGGTGCGGGTAAATCGACACTTTCAAAAGCACTTGTAGGGCACTACGATGTTGAGATCACCGGTGGTGACATTGTCTATAAGGGAAAAAGCATAAAAGAGATGGAGCCAGAAGAGCGTGCGCTTGAGGGTATTTTCCTCTCCTTCCAGCACCCTGTAGAGATACCGGGCGTGAACAATGCCTACTTCCTCAGAACTGCACTCAATGCCAAGCGTAAACATGAAGGCAAAGAGGAGCTTAATGCTGCTGAGTTCCTGCGTCTTATGAGAGACCATTTGGAAATGCTGGGTATGAAGTCTGACATGATCAGCCGTTCTTTGAATGAAGGCTTTTCCGGTGGAGAGAAGAAGCGTAATGAGATCTTGCAAATGCTCATCCTTGAACCGGAAGTCATCATCTTGGATGAGATCGATTCGGGTCTTGACATTGATGCCTTGCGTGCTGTTTCAGAAGGTATTAACAAAATGAAGGACGGTAAACGTTCTTTCCTTGTCATTACCCACTACAGCCGTATTTTGGACTACATAGAGCCGGACTACATTCACGTACTCAAAGACGGGAAGATCATCAAAACAGCAGGACCTGAGCTTGTGGCGGAGCTTGAAGAGAACGGATACGATGCCATAGAGGAAGCGTAATGAAACTTTCAAACCTAAAAGACCTACAGACAAAAGCGCTTGCCGCTGCTTTGAATGTGAAAGGAAGGGAAGTGCTTGTAGAGCGTTTGGCTGAACTTGGCTTGCCTAGTAAAAAAAGTGAAGCCTACCGTTACTTCGATGCAGAGTCACTCTTTGCCAAAGAGTACAAGACACTCTCTTACCTTCCCAAAACCATCGATGAGGGAGAGAAAATCGTCATTGTGGATGGTGTGGTTGCCTCTGCTCCCAAAGGACTGCGTATTTACTATGAAGCCTGTGAACAGATAGACCTGGAGCACTTTGACCCGATGTATTATCTGGGACATCTACTCTCCCCTCACGTCATCAAGATAGAGATAGACGGAGATGTAGAGCTTGACATTGAGCACCACTTTACCCAGAGCGATGCGCTGATCTCTTACCGTATTGTTTTGTACAATCAGAGTAACCGTCACGCCACTCTTTATGAAGATTTTGTGGCAGAAGACATTGAAAACACTTTGGTACTGTACGGTTATGACATGCACATTGCCAGAGATTCAACACTCAATGTTGTGAAGTTACAGACCATGCAGGACAAGCAGTACAATATGATCGCATCGAACAGGGTCAATGTGGCCAAGCAGGCCAATGTGATGTTGAAAAGTTTTGACCTCGGTGGAGACCAGGGACTGCAAATGCTCAAGGTCGATCTGGATGAACGTGCCCATGTGGAAGCAGGACATTTGCTCTATCTCAATGAAGAATCTAAGCGGGGTATTGTCTCACAAATTATTCATAAAGGTGAGTACTCAACCTCTAAGCAGGAAGCCAAGAATATTCTTGACGGCCACGCAAGAGGCATCTTCGATGCACTTATCAGAGTAGAGCACTCTGCCAAGTACACCAAAGCAGAGCAGAATTCCAAAGCCATTCTTTTAAATGAAAAAGCCTATATGGTAGCCAAACCGCAGCTTGAAATTTACATTGATGAGCTGGAAGCCTCACACGGAGCAACCACAGGACAGCTTGATGAGAAACAGCTTTTCTACCTGCAAAGCCGTGGTATCTCTTACGTGGAAGCCAGAAAAATGCTCGTCATCGCTTTTGCCAATACGCTGATAGAGACCGTGAAAGACAGCAGACACCAGGAGCGCATTAAAGAAGCCTTCGAGTCAGTCTTTTACACGAACCATTAATAAAACCGTAGGGTGCGTACTCACGCACCACATCAAGGAAACAAAATGAATATGCAAGAGACCATGATACAAACTGTTGCCCGTTACAAAGAAGATTTTGATCTCTTCCCCACTGCCAACGATAAAATAGAATACATCTTCGACCTGGGTAAAAAACATACGCCCCTGCCCGACGAAGAGAAGAACGATGCCACCTTTGTAGAGGGCTGTGCCTCCGCTGCCTGGCTGATGGGTGAATGCAAAGACGGCATTCTCCTTTTACGCGGAGAAGGCACTTCAGAAATGGCCAAAGGGATGCTCACACTCCTGCTGGATATTTTTGCCAACCGTCCCGTAGATGAAATACTTGCTTTTGACCCGGCTAAACTACATGAGATGGGCGTGGTAGAGCTTCTCTCTCCTGTGCGACAGCAGAGTCTGGAAGCCTTTTTAAACAAAGTGTATGCCTATGCACAAAAATGTAAAGGAGAAAACTAATGGATATTAATAATATAAAAATAGATGACGTGCCTACAACAGCGGAAGAGTTAGCCGCTTATGACGAAAAATTCAAAAAAACGTCACAGGTAGAGATAGATGCAAAAATGGCTGAGGAACGGGAAAAGTTTTTACAAAAGCAGCCTTCCGATAAAGAGATGGAAGAGAAGCTTGTAGAGCATTTGAGACAGATCTACGACCCGGAACTCCCCGTGAACATTTACGACCTTGGACTGGTTTACAACATAGAGTGCTGGACCAATGAAGTCTCCATGTTGAAAATGTGCAAGATCACCATGACCCTGACCTCTGCGACCTGTTCTTTCTCTCAAGTCATTGTAGACCTGGTAAAGAGTATTGTCACAAGACAGGAAGGACTTGAAAATATAGATGTGGATATTGTATTTGACCCGCCCTGGGGACAAGACAAGATGACAGATGATGCCAAGCTTGCTATGGGGTTGTTATAGTCTCTCTAAACGTTATGGCTAATCGCCATAACACAAGACATTTTTCACATTTGTGTGCTGCATTTTAATACCGGCATAGGTATCGTCCGGATTAAATATACACGCGAACTCTTTGATATGTGTGCTGTCTTCACTGTATCTTCCATAAATGATCTTTGCACCTCTTTTGTGTTCAATCGGGTACAGGTAAATGTCTCCGGAATATATGCCAAACTCTTTGGCAATTTCACGCTTACAGTAATAGGGCATTTTCTTTTCAGAAACAGTGGTATGAATGTCATCGCTCGGGATGGATTCGGTATCGGCACATCCGACGATCCCCATGGTCGTTAATAGCAGTAATGGCACAGTTATGGTCTTCTTCATTTTTCTTCCCTATTTTAGTAGGTTAATCATACCCAATAAATGCTTATGCAAGTTAATGTATGGTTATCTTTTATCATATATACTACTTGAATTAAAAAAAGGATTAAAAATATGATCAAAAAACTACTACTTGGTACACTCATTACTTCGGTGACACTCTTTGCCCTTCCAAACTCTGAAGTCAAACTCACTATGCTGGCAAAAGCGGCAGAGAAAAAAGCGGTAGTACTGGCGACTATGAATCTCAAAGGTGAGAAGAAAGAAGAGTTCGGTAAATTGTATGATGAATACCAGGTCGTATTGATGAAACAAAATATTTCAAAACTGGAACTCATTACGAATTATGCCGCCAATTATAAACAGTTGACCAATGAGACTGCCGATCAGCTTATTGTCAAATGGGTCAAGTGGGATGAAGCGGAGATCTCTGCAAGAAAAGAGTACATTTTGAAATTTAGAAAATTCCTTTCTTCTGCTGAAATGATCCGTTACCTGCAGATAGAAAACCGTATCAGGATCCTGAACAAAGTAAAGGCTGCAAAAATGATCCCGCTTGCAAACCCTGCTTACCCCTCTGCAGATATGGCTATTGTCACAACGCCTGCCCCGACAGCAGCAAACTAAACATCAAACCCAAGGTTAAGAGATGAAAAAGCGTACCAAGATCGTTGCGACCATCGGCCCTGCTTCTGACGCTTACGAGCAGATAGTCGCACTCATGCACGCAGGGGTCAATGTTTTTCGTCTGAATTTTTCCCACGGTACACATGCCTACCATCTTGAAGTCTTAACAAAGATCCGTAAGGCCATTGAAGAGACAGGACTTATTACAGGTATTTTACAGGACATTTCCGGACCGAAGATCAGAGTGGGTATGCTCAAAGAGGATTTTATGCTCAAGACCGGAGACCACATAGAATTCCTCAAAGAAGAGATCGTCGGTTTCAAAGTCTCTGAAGGGCGATATAGACTCTGCATCAATGAACCTGCCATTCTTGAGCAGCTCTCTGTCGGTGAATATATCTATCTCTATGACGGCATCATCCGTGCTGTCATTACAGAAGTGCTTAACGACAGAGTCGTGGTTGAAATAGAAAATGACGGTATGCTCTCTTCGAAAAAAGGCGTCAATTTCCCCAATACTTCTCTGGGTATTGATGTCTTGACAGAGAAAGACAAAAAAGACATACTATGGGGTGTTGAAAATGCCGTAGACTTTATGGCTGTCTCTTTCGTGCAGAATGCACAGGATATGAAAAATGCCAGAGAAGTGGTCTCTTCCCATGGCGGGAGCACACAACTCTTCGCCAAAATAGAGAAGTTCGATGCGGTTGAGAACATCGATGCCATTCTGGATGCCTCTGACGGTATTATGGTCGCCAGAGGAGACCTGGGGATAGAGATCCCCTATTTTGATGTACCCTACACGCAAAAAATGCTCATAGAAAAAGCCAATGAGAAATCCAAACCTGTCATCACCGCCACACAGATGCTGCTCTCCATGACCACCAAAGAGACAGCAACGAGAGCAGAAATTTCCGATGTGGCCAATGCCGTGCTTGACGGAACAGATGCCGTCATGCTCTCAGAAGAGTCTGCCATTGGGCATAATCCCGTATTGGCAGTAAAGACGATGGTCAAAACGATACAGGCAGCCGAAGCACATTACCCTTTCCACAAATTTGATACCTACCCTATGCACGATCAGAGTGACAAAATAGCCGACGCAGCCGTTCGTCTTTCACAAAGTTTGAATACAGCCGGTATTATTGCCATGACCACCTCAGGACAATCGGCGAAAAAAGTTTCCCGGTATCGTCCCCAGAGGCCGGTTTATGCTGTGACACATGAACGGAAAGCTGCCTGTTCACTTACCATTGTCTGGGGTGTAGTCCCTGCCTTTTCTGTCAAAAAAGACACCCTCCCCATGATGATAAGAGACCTGATGGTACAGGGAATACAGAGAGAGGTACTTGACCTGTCACACAGCTATATTTTAGTGGCAGGAAATCCGGTGGGCATCACCGGTTCTACCAACCTTTTACAGGTTATGAGCGGACATGAAATGCGGTTTTTCTGTACCTTGGAAGAGCATAAATAGCACATTTTAAGACACTTTCTGAAAAAAGCTGGCTTTTTGTTTAAAATCCTGCTATAATTCGGAACTTTTTGCAAGAGAGTATCAAACTCCTTATAGAGGGCTTCCCAGAAGTACCCTTATTGAATAGCGTAGTCTATTCCCTATTTCTCCACGAATTTTCCGTGTGACAGTTTGGTATCAGTTGCATCAACAGGGTTTAATAAAAACCGCTTGTAACTTTAGAACCGTTCTATCGCCAAGATTTTATCACCCCACATTACTATACATATATAAAGATAACTATGAAATTTACAGATTTTAACCTAAAAGACAGCATTATGGCAGCCGTAACGGAAGCCGGATTTACAGAACCAAGCCCCGTACAGAAAGACGCCATTCCTTTGGTACTCGAAGGTCATGACCTTATTGGACAGGCACAGACAGGTACAGGTAAAACAGCTGCATTCGGTCTGCCGATCATGTCCATGATGAAAGCTGACGGTTCGGTTGAAGGACTTGTCATTGTCCCTACACGTGAGCTTGCTATGCAGGTCTCTGACGAACTTTTCCGTTTTGGAAAAAATGCAGGACTTAAAACAGCAACCGTTTACGGCGGTACACCTTACGGTAAGCAGATAGACCGTATTAAGCAGGCTTCTATTGTCGTGGCAACACCGGGTAGACTGCAGGACCTTCTTATGTCAGGGAAGATCAAGATAAACCCTAGCTTTGTTGTACTCGATGAAGCCGATGAGATGCTTGACATGGGATTCCTGGATGAAATTAAAAACATCTTTACTTTCCTGCCGGCAAAACGTCAGACACTGATGTTTTCAGCAACAATGCCAAATGCCATTCGTAAACTGGCAGAGCAGATCTTAAATAACCCTAAAACGGTTTCTA
This sequence comes from Sulfurovum sp., assembly GCA_027071315.1. GTDB lineage: Bacteria > Campylobacterota > Campylobacteria > Campylobacterales > Sulfurovaceae > Sulfurovum. The sequence goes on along the minus strand of JALSUP010000101.1, from coordinate 706 downwards.
TTACCAAGTCTGAAAAGACCAATACAATGATCACACAATACTACTATGTGGTTCAGGAGAGAGAAAGAGACGATGCTTTAGTAAGACTCATCGACTTTAAAAACCCAGATAAGTGTATTATCTTCTGTCGTATGAAAAAAGAGGTAGACAGACTTGTGGCACACATGACTGCACAGGGATTCAAAGTTTCCGGTCTTCACGGAGACATGGAGCAGAAGCAGAGAGAAGTCACCATTCGTGCCTTTAAACAGGGCGGTATTGACATCTTCATTGCTACCGATGTTGCAGCGCGTGGTCTTGACGTCAACGATGTTACACACGTTTTCAACTACCACATTCCGTTTGATTCTGAGTCTTATGTACACCGTATCGGTCGTACAGGCCGTGGCGGTAAGTCTGGTGAAGCTATTACTTTGGTAAGTCCTAACGAACTTCGTACCATCAAGCGTATTGAAAAAGATGTCGGTACTAAAATGACCACACAGGTCATCCCTACACGTATGGAAGTACAGAACAACCGTAACGATGAACTTATTGCCAAAATTTCTGAAACGAAAGTAACGGACAAAGCCATTGATCTTGTGAAAACACTACAGCATGATCTGGACATTGTCACTATTGCGCATCTTCTTGCTTCTTTAGTACAGTCTGAAATGTCTGTCAAAGGTAAAGACAACATTGGTCTTGGTCTTGAAGAGATCGAACT
>JALSUP010000100.1 GCA_027071315.1 Sulfurovum sp. | reverse complement strand
TTACACCACGTTCTCTTAGCTCTTGTTGTGCTGATATTTTTAGTTTTCTTGCGTCTCGTTTTTCCATACGCTTATTATAGCATTTCTTAGCATAATATTTGACTGTTTAATTAGTGGTTTAATAGTAAAGCGACCCTAGATGTGTATGATGGTAAAAAAAGCTATAAGTTTGAGAATACAGAGATTGGATTTCAGCAAGTTGTTTCTTTAGCAGAAGAGATTAAAAACACTATTCTGATCTTTGAACCAACAGGTATTTATTCTTATGCTTTGACAGAATTTTGTTCAAAGAATCGAATAAGTATTGTAATGGTTGGACCAAAAGAATCAAGAGACTTTGCACGTTCATTAAAAGTACGTTCCAAGACAGATAAGATTGATGCTAAAGTACTTTATAGGTATCAGTCTCATGTAGAACCGGAAATGGTTAAAATCCCTTCTGTGAACCATGAGGCTATGAAAGTCCAGGAAATGCTCAATGTCTATGAATCTATACAAAGCAATAAACAGCGGTTTAAAAACCAAATAGAGTCTATTGCTAAAAGCAATAAAGATTTACTTCGTACACTCAATAGACTCATTGACAACTTAGATACCGAAGCTCAAAAACTGTTTAATAAAATTGAGCTACTTCTTTTAAAAGATACGGAGATCAAAGAAAGCTATGATGCTGTATCGAAGATACCTTCCATTGGTCAAAAATCTGCTTTATACCTTTGTGCTTTCTTTTTAAAATATCCTTCTGCCAATGCTAAAGAGATGACAGCCTTACTTGGTCTTGATCCTATGATTAAAGACTCTGGAACCTTTAGAGGAAAACAAAGAATATCAAAACATGGGGGACAACAAATACGAAATCTTCTGTACTTGCCAACACTATGTGCCATTCAACATAACCCTAGAATTAAAAAGTTTTATGAAGGTCTTACAGCCAGAGCCAAAACAAAAAAACTTGCTGTGATTGCTGCCATGAGAAAACTCATTTTAATGGCTTTCTCTATTTTTAAAAGTAAGGAAGATTATCAGCCTTTATTGGCTACTATTGAGGATAGTTAACATTCTGTGGAAAGCTGATTTATTCAGCTTTCTTTAACACGGAATCTACGTGTAATATTTAGTATGGAAATTAAGAAAATAACCTGTAGGGTGGATTTTATCCACCGCATAGGGAAATTGGGAAACAGCCACGTCTTCACCGTAAGGGCTAAACAAATTTCATGGAGCCTTTCGGCGAGATTTTTACTTTATACCAATTTAATTATGTGGTGCGTTGGGAAACGCACCCTACGGGGGGGGGTATATACCCATAAGGGTGCCATGGGAAATGTAGGGTGCGTTTCCCAACGCACCATTAAGTTGTACATGCAAAGATAAATATGATAAAGCGAAAAAAGATTTGGTGTTGTGAGGGCACAACACCCTACGGCTAATATACACTATAAAGGATGAAAATGCCAGACTTTACTGTCAACAGTCCCTACAAACCTGCGGGGGACCAGCCTACTGCTATCGCACAGTTATCCCAGTCTATTGAAGCAGGAAATCAATACCAGACACTGCTGGGGGTGACCGGTTCGGGAAAAACGTATACGATGGCGAAGGTTATTGAGAAAACTAAGAAGCCTACGCTGATCATGACACATAACAAAACGCTGGCGGCACAGTTGTATTCGGAATTTAAAAGTTTTTTTCCGAACAATCATGTGGAATATTTCATCTCTTACTATGATTACTATCAGCCTGAAGCGTATCTGCCTAGGCAGGATCTCTTCATTGAAAAAGATTCGTCCATTAACCAGGAACTGGAGCGTTTGCGTTTAAGTACTACGGCTTCTCTGCTTTCCAATGATGATGTGATTGTCATTGCTTCTGTTTCTGCCAATTATGGTTTGGGGTCTCCCGATGATTACCGTTCTATTGTGCAGAAACTGGCGATTGGTCAGGAGTATAATCAAAAGGCTCTCTTGCTGAGACTGGTTGACATGGGATACAAGCGCAATGATGAATTCTTTGACAGGGGAGACTTTAGGGTCAATGGGGAAGTGATAGACATTTACCCTGCCTACTCTGAAGAGTTTGCCATACGCATAGAGTTTTTTGGCGATGAGATAGAAGCCGTGTATGAATTTAACTCTCTGACGGGAGAAAAACACGAAGATTTAAAAGAAGCGACCATCTACTCTGCCAATCAGTTCATTGTTTCTAAAGAGAAGTTGGCACGTGCGGTGAAGAGCATTGAAGAGGAGTTGGGTGAGAGGCTTGCTTATTATCAGAAAGAAGACCGCATGATCGAGTACAACCGTATCAAGCAGCGTACCGAGTTTGACCTTGAGATGATAGAAGCCACAGGAATGTGTAAAGGGATAGAGAACTACTCGCGTCACTTGACGGGCAAAGCACCCGGAGAGACACCTTACTCCATGATGGACTATTTTGAAGCCATGCATGACGACTACCTTGTGATCGTCGATGAGTCGCATGTTT
>JALSUP010000099.1 GCA_027071315.1 Sulfurovum sp. | reverse complement strand
TTATGGAAGAATTTTTTCTATTGATTTTATAGAATTTCTCTCAAATGAATGAAGGCATCATTTGAGGAATAATGACTTTAGGTTCTGATTTTGGAATTGGGAGGGTATTTTTAGAGGTGCCCTATAGAAATTTGTTCTTTTGTAATTTCGTCACAAGTTGTGACTAAATTGTCAGAGTCACCAATATAGAAGCGTACCCATCTACGGATAAAACTTAAATTGACGGCAGAAAATCCTTTCATATCAGGAAACTCATCCATCAGGTCTTTACTCAGCTGTTTTAAAAAGCCACTGCCCCAACTACTACCCTTCTGTTTTTCAACTATATCTGCCCCAAGCTCCCAATAAAACTCCAGCAATACACTATTTACTTTGATAGCAGCTTTGATCTGAGATCGTCTAAGCTTTTGTTTGAGCTCTTTGATCCAACTTTTATATTCTGATGATTGATTTATCTTTATTTCTGTCGGCATAGTGTCGCTCCAATAATAAGTCATTTTTTATAAGCTTATCATGGAAATATATTTTTACTGAAAAATCTGTCAGATTGTCATTTTTTCAATCTTTCCTATATTCAGCAGCACTAAGCACTTCAACCTCATCAAATATATCATCTTCAAAACGGACTTCAAGCAGGCGATAGTTTTCGATGTCATCTTTGGTGGTGATGTCTATGAAGATGGTTCTGATCGGTTGGGTTCAAACTGAAAGACAGGGTTGACGGGTTTGCTTCCTTTGCTTGTTTTAAACTGTAGGGGGTTGGTTATTTTTATTTTTCAAAATTATCCGTAATAAAGTAGCCTGTCATATTTTTGTTAGTTTTAAAACCTCTTTACGTTTTAAATCTAGTACCTCTTTGTAAGTTATTCCTGTATTTTCAATAATATAAATATCAAACTTTCCTACCTCTTCATAGACCGAACGATACATTTCTATAAATTCATCAAACGCAACAACCCCGGTACTGTCTACCACAACCGTTATAGTATCACCTGGTGTCATAATATTGTTAATTATTGGAGATAAATCATCTTTTGTAACTGCCATATTCGGCATCAAATCTTGAAGCGCTAAATTGAATGTTTCTGTATCAAAATGATTAAACTTATCCACTACATCAAGGTAACGATCAATATCTACAATATATTCTGATTTCAATTTAGAAAGTAACTGATCTTGCTCTTCAACTATAGCATAGTCTACAAAATCTCTTATGGTAGCTTTCTCTCTATACTTGAGTTTCTTAGCAATTATCTCCATCGGTGTTTGAACTTTAATATCAGTATAGTCAAATATATCTTTTACAATATAAGGTTCAGAGGTAAGAGCTGGAGAGAAAATAAAATCAAGCTTTAATCCATTCTCTTCTGTATTTAAAATAAATGTAACAGCTGTTGGAGATGCTTCAACCTGAATAGGTGGGATCCCTAGATTGTTTGCAATCTCTACTCTATTTTCTACAAGTCTGTTAATTGCGGAGTAATCTTCAGAAAATATATCTATATCATAGGAAATTCTGTGTTGATAATATAAATATGATAATGCCGTTCCTCCACCAAAAGACCACTCCTGTATATCGTAGTCAGTTAAAATTTGATTTGTAATATCAAAAAGATCTTTTTGAGTAGAGAAGTCATATTCAGACATACTTAAATTGTTCGAAGATCAAATCCGCGATTGTCCAATATATGATAAATATCTTCCAATATATGTCGGTTAAGGTGTTCTTGTTCTATAAAACTATCCACCACTCGTCTGGGTGTTTCATTAATCATGCGCAAATAAAATGGTATATATTTGTCTTGAAAGCTTGTAAGCATACTTCTAAGTGTACTTTCTGTTATATGTCTGCTTCTATGATTCGTCCAGTTACAATAAGTCAATAAAGGATGTCTAGCTGACGTTACTCTAGGCTGTAATGGTGTGTTTGAATTACGTCTTCTGTACTGTAACATAGACAATCTCCTTTATTTTATTTGATATTACATCATTATAACACATTTTAAAAATTTTTATTAGGCTAGCCCAGTTTCGTCCTTCTTTATAGTGCGGAACAATTATTAAAAGTTTGCAGTGCCAATTTGGCACCACAAAGTTGAATTTATCTTTAGAAGGTAGTATCACAAATTGTGATACCAAGATTTCAATCTCTTTTGTCTATTTTTAACCTCTTCCATACTCACACGCAGAAACAACCTCAACCTTATCAAACATACCATCTTCAAAATGAATTTCCAGGAGGCGATAGTTTTCGATGTCATCTTTGGTGGTGATGTCTATGAAGATGGTTCGTATGGGTTTAGGCTCTCTTATGATCGACCGCAGGTAGATCAAGGGGTAGTTGAGTTGCAGGAGTGAGAGTTTTTAAAGGGCACCTCTAAAAATACCCTCCCAATTCCAAAATCAGAACCTAAAGTCATTATTCCTCAAATGATGCCTTCATTCATTTGAGAGAAATTCTATAAAATCAATAGAAAAAATTCTTCCATAAA
>JALSUP010000098.1 GCA_027071315.1 Sulfurovum sp. | reverse complement strand
GCTACATTTAAAGCCGACAAGGTTCCTGCTGTAAAAATAAGAGAAAAACACTGGAATAAGATTTTTAAAACCAAAGATTATACCCAGGTTCTATGGCATCAAAACTCACCTGAATTTTCCATAGCACAGATTAAATCACATACAAATTCCAGGGAAGATGCCATTATTGATATTGGTTGTGGCGCATCTTTACTGGTTGATGAGTTGTTACAAGAGGGGTACAACAATATAACCTTGCTTGATGTTTCCAGTCAGGCACTTGAAATTGTGAAAGAAAGATTAGGTGTATTGTCTGATAAAGTGACGTATGTTTGTTCAGACATTACCACTTTTGAAACTTCCAGACGTTATACATTTTGGCATGATAGAGCCGTTTTTCATTTTTTACTGGATGCTAAAGACAGAAAGAAATATTTTGAGGTCTTGCATCATTCATTAGAAGAACACGGAACTGCACTTATTGGAACGTTTAGTGAAACGGGTCCCTTGCAGTGCAGTGGATTGGATATTGTTCAATACGATGATAAGAAATTAAAATCGGAGTTAATAGACGGATTGGAATTGGTTGACAGTATAGAAGTTATCCATACAACACCCAAAGAGAATGAACAGTCTTTTAGCTTTTTTATGATTGAAAAGGTTTGATCCCTCTCAATTCATAGCCACTTCACCAAAAAACAGTTCACGGTTCTCCTCAAAGTTATTGACCAAAGTGGTGAAGCACCCTCCCAGCTCCCGAACTGTCTCTATGTTCGGTTCTATGTAAATTTTATTGCCTTTTTTTTCCATAGTAACAATATTTGCTTCTCTTAATTCTTTTAAGTGTTTAGAAATAGTCGGTAAAGAAAAATCAAAATGTTCAGCGATCGTACTGACACATGTCGCATGTGGACTTACTTTGACTTTAGGATCTTTCTTATCTATGGAACACGTATACCCTCCGGTAAAAATATTTTTAAAAATTAAAAATCTTGTTTCGTTCCCCAGCGCTTTAAAGATCTTTATCTTTTGGTGCATATCCAGCATTTGAATCCTTGTAGTTTAAGTAAAAGTATTATACCATACATAAACTACTTGCATAATTGCCTAAGTAGTTAATATATACATAAGGATACGAATGATAAAATTTAAAAATCTCATTTTTTTAATTGCATTGGGTTTGGTACCTGTCATAGCTGCACAACCTGATGTACAAAAAAGTGAATCTGTTTCAGAGGATGATGAAGAGGTAACAAGAAAAGCCGTTTTTGATCTTACTACGGGAGATATGAAAACATTTGAGCAAAGAATTTTAAGTGGTGTTGCCAGATATACGGCATATTATCAAGGTAAAATACAGGAATTTAGTGCAGTTGTAGTCATTCATGGTGACGCATACAAGTTTTTTGTTAAAGATCTTGCCCATTCACCCTATAAAGACCAAACGGCATTGGTTAAAGCAAATAACGACTTGAAAAAGCGTATTGCCTCTGCTAAAGATACTTATGGGGTTGAATTTCTTATGTGTGAAGCAAATATGAGAAGAGCAAAATTGACAGAAAAAGACATATACCCATTTGTAAAACTTGTTCCAAGTTCAACAATGGGACTTATAGAGAAACAAAATGAAGGCTATGCATACATCCCTGTACGCTAAAATAATTTAATATTTCAAAGGAAAAAACATGAAGAAACTAATCACAATCTCGCTACTCGCAGCACTGGGAATGATGCCACTCTCTGCAGGACACCCTGCTACAGACAAACTGATCACACAGGCAAAAAAAGAGTCTGGAGAGATCTCTGCAAAAAAGCTGAAAAAGATGCTGGACAAAGAAGAAAATGTCATCATCCTTGATGTACGTGAAGCAGAACAGAGAGCTGAAGGGCAGATCTATGCAGATGACTATTTTGCTATTACCCGTGGAAATCTTGAGTTTAAAGTTCTCAATAAGATCAAAAACAAAGATGCTGTCATCGTTACCTACTGTCGTGGCGGAAGCCGTGGTGCATTAGCTGCACAAACATTGAGAAAACTGGGCTATAAAAATGCCGTCAATCTTAAAGGCGGACTCAAGGGATGGGCTAAAGAAGGATATCCAATAGATACAGGTTTAGGTGTTACAAAACTTTCAGGAGAATAATGATGACTACCATTATATTGAACCATCAGCCCTATGATGGGTCTGATGTAACATGGAATGCTCTTAGATTGGCAAAAACGCTTCATAAAAGTGGACAAGAGGTCAATATTTTTCTTATGAATGATGCCGTTGATCTTGCCAGAGACAAGACAAAGAAGCCAGAAGGCTATGATTATGATCTGGTAGGGATGCTTAAAAAAATGTACGCAAACGGCATAAACCTTCAAGTCTGTGGTACCTGTAATGCCCGTTGCGGTCTCTTCAAAAACGAACCCTATTTCGATGAGAATGTTTCATCCACCATGCAGATATTGGCTGACTGGGTGATAGAGAGTGACAAGGTGATAACATTTTAGAACCAGAACAAATGATTTATTACT
>JALSUP010000097.1 GCA_027071315.1 Sulfurovum sp. | reverse complement strand
ACACCAAGGTGGTGTGTTAGGTAATGAGAGTATGCTCCCAAGATATGAACGAAAATATGGCGTGTAGGGTGTTGTACCCTTACAACACCAATGTAATAGGATAACAAGATGAAAATATTTTACAGTAACGATGACACTTTTGAAGCAAACTTCAATGAACTTTTAAAACGTGGTAAGATGGATATAGAAGGTGTGACAAGCATCGTCTCTGGTCTGCTTAAAGAGATACAGACTGAGGGAAACACTGCACTTAAAGCACAGATAGCCAAGTTTGACAGATGGGAACCCAAGGATGATGCTGAGCTTCTCGTTAGTACAGAAGATATGGCAAAAGCCTATGAAAATATTGACCCAGATTTGCGTGATGCCCTACACTTAGCCTATGACAGAATTGAAGCCTATCACCAGAAACTCATGCCCAAAACATGGATGGACACAGAGGCTAATGGCACCATTCTTGGACAAAAGGTCACTGCTATAGATAGAGCGGGACTTTATATCCCCGGTGGGAAAGCTGCCTATCCTTCCTCTTTATTGATGAACGTGATCCCTGCACAGGTTGCGGGGGTAGAAGAGATCGTAGTGTGTACACCGGCACCGGACAATGAGCTCAACGAGTTACTGCTTGCTGCCTGTCACTTATGTAAGGTGACACAGGTCTTTAGAGTTGGGGGTGCGTCTGCAATTGGGGCGATGGCATACGGAACAGAGACCATTCCTAAAGTGCATGTCATTACCGGACCTGGAAATATTTTTGTAGCGACGGCTAAAAAACTGGTCTATGGTGAAGTGAATATTGACATGATAGCCGGACCGTCCGAGATCGGTATTTTGGCTGATGAGACAGCAAGAGAAGATTACCTGGCAATAGATCTTCTCTCTCAGGCTGAACACGATGAGATGGCTTCTTCTATTCTCATCACCACAGATGAAGAGTTGGCAAATAAAGTCTCTGACAAAGTAGAAGAATTTTTAGGAACACTTTCACGTGAAGAGATCGCCAGAAAGTCTATTGAAGAGCGTGGGGCAATTATTGTCACAGCTACGATGGATGAAGCGATCGATCTGATGAATGAGATCGCACCGGAACACCTTGAAGTCGTCACAAAAGATCCTATGAGTCTCTTAGACAGCATCAAACATGCAGGTGCCATCTTCTTAGGTGAGAACACACCTGAACCTATAGGTGACTATATCGCAGGACCGAACCACACTTTACCTACAGGGGGAACAGCAAAGTTCTATTCTCCTCTTTCAGTTGACAATTTCTTGAAGAAATCATCTATTATCTCTATGTCCAAGCAGGGAATGGAAGAGATCGGTGAACAGTGTGCCATGATAGCCAATACCGAAGGGTTGACGGCGCATGAGGAGAGTGTTAGGATTAGGTTGAGAGGGTAAGAATGTCTTCTAAATGCCCTTCAAGATTTTCTGAGTTTATTATTTGGATTTTACGGGCACCTCTTATTAATATTCCATTGTTTGTGATAGGTATGTTATTATTTTGGGAATTACTTTCTCAACAAGATGCATACAATTTATTTATACCTTTAGGGGAAAATGCAAAAATTGCTGAATATATACTTTGGGTTACTGTTGGATATATAATTTATGTCATTTATAAAAAAAGAAATGATCCCGTAGATGAGTGTAGGTTCTTTCTTGTAAAAATTCCTATTGTTAATGTTGTTCTTCATAGTATGTCAGTATTAATGATGGCATATCTTTTTTACTATATGTTTCTCTTGTATATACATAAATTTAATATAGCTACCAATGATATTAAGATTGAAGCCCAAGTAATTGATATATCTAATAGAGGCAGAGATAGCTGTAAGCCACTAATGAAAACCGATTTTTTAAAAAAGTATAATCCTCAAAACCAAACCTTATTTTATAAATTTATCAAAAAATATTCTTTTGATGATATTTGTTTACATAAGAAGAATTTTTTTGAAGGTCAAACTGTTATATTGGATATTAAAGAATCACCTTTTGGTATGTATATTAAAAATATTAAAGCTAAAGTTTATTAGAGAATACGTAGGTCGGGGTGCCCTCACCCAGACATCAATTTGCATAAGAAAAAAGCTTTTATTTTATATGAATTTAAATTGTCGGGGTGAGGACACCCCGACCTACGGGTTTATCGAGAATACAGATATGTATTATGAGACAGAACTATCCTCATGAAAAATGACCTATAAATAAAAAAATAATGATTGTTGTGTTGGTGCGGGCAAGAGGATTTGAACCTCCACGGGATTGCTCCCACTAGAACCTGAATCTAGCGCGTCTACCAATTCCGCCATGTCCGCATATATGTGATTGGAATTTTATGATTTTTTTAAAAAAGCTGGCGCGGTGGACGAGACTCGAACTCGCGACCCCCTGCGTGACAGGCAGGTATTCTAACCAACTGAACTACCACCGCACCTATACCAAATAAATGGCTAAAAAGTTATTACTTTGAAACAAACGAAACTAGTTTCGTGAGCCTACTGCTGAAGTAAACACAGCGTTAGCGTAGCAGAAGATGAACTTTGTTCATTTCGCGTTCTGTAAATGGTGGTCGCTATAAGACTCGAACTTATGACATCTACCTTGTAAGGGTAGCGCTCTACCAACTGAGCTAAGCGACCGTGATTTTAAACTGTTGAATTATCGTAAATAACTTTGGCGACCCTTAAAGGATTTGAACCTCTGTTTTTACGTTGAAAACGTAATATCCTTGGCCACTAGATGAAAGGGTCATCAGATACCGATAAACAGTTACTTGTTAATGGTGGTCGCTATAAGACTCGAACTTATGACATCTACCTTGTAAGGGTAGCGCTCTACCAACTGAGCTAAGCGACCGTGATTGAAATTGATGTTTATAGTGGTGACCCTTCATGGATTCGAACCATGGGCCCATTCCTTAAAAGGGAATTGCTCTACCAACTGAGCTAAAAGGTCACACTGGCGCGGTGGACGAGACTCGAACTCGCGACCCCCTGCGTGACAGGCAGGTATTCTAACCAACTGAACTACCACCGCATAAGTGAACACTATAAAATTGTAAAAATGGTGACCCTTCATGGATTCGAACCATGGGCCCATTCCTTAAAAGGGAATTGCTCTACCAACTGAGCTAAAAGGTCATTTTTAAACACTCATTACTTGAATAAGTGGACGGAATTATAGCTCAGAAAGCTTTGATTGTCAAGAGATATGACGAAAAAGTTAAAAATTTCCAAAATTTAATGTCTCAGACAATTTTTCAATGGCAAATACGACGGATTGTTCCTGGACCTGTTCTCTGTCCCCGTGAAAGAAACAATGGAAAACTTCCTGTGCAAAAGGTGTCTGAATACCTATATAGACAGTTCCCACAGGTTTCAACTCCGTGCCGCCAGTAGGACCGGCTATACCGGATACGGCAATAGCATAGTCTGCCCCTGCCAGATTTTTAATGCCTTCGAGCATTTGTGCGACACATTGTTGACTCACGGCACCGAACTTTTCCAAAACTGTTTCTTCTACACCCAGCCACAAATGTTTGATCTCATTGGAGTAGGTCACACAGGAACCGTTTAAAACAGCCGATGAACCCGATATGGCAGTAAAAGCAGCAGCAATGCGACCCCCTGTACAGCTTTCTGCAAAGGTAATGGTTTGCCTGTTTTTTTTGAGTTCCAGTATGATGTTTTCAGTTGTATTTGTAATGTTTTTCATAAGATAATTGTAGCAAAAGTAGCTTCTAATCCTCTTTTCGATACAATCACGGGATAATATAAGACTAAGGTATTATCAATAATGGATTTTAAAGACACACTCCTCCTTCCTAAAACGAACTTCCCAATGCGCGGAAACCTCCCAAACAATGAACCTAAAAAGTATAATGCATGGTATGATGCAGATATTTATGAGCAGATGAAAACCAAACGTGAAGGTGCAGAAATGTTTACTTTGCATGATGGTCCTCCCTATGCAAACGGTGACATTCACATCGGGCATGCGCTGAACAAGATCCTGAAAGATATTATTTTAAAGTATAACTATTTTCAGGGTAAAGCGGTACGTATGACGCCGGGTTGGGACTGTCATGGTCTTCCTATAGAGCAGAAAGTCGAAGAGAAACTGGGTAAAAGCAAAAAAGAAGCCATGCCGACTGAGAAGTTCAGAGAACTTTGTCGTGCACACGCAGCTAAGTTTGTTGACATTCAGCGAGACGGGTTTAAATCCCTGGGTGTGATCGCAGACTGGAATAACCCTTATGTGACCATGGACTTTAAGTTTGAAGCCAACATTTACCGTACCCTTTGTGAAGTGGCAAAAAAAGGGCTTTTGGTCGAGAGACACAAGCCGATCTTTTGGTCATGGGCAGCAAGAACAGCATTGGCAGATGCAGAGGTAGAGTATGAAGACAAAGAAGATTACTCCATCTATGTACACTTTGAACTTTCCGATGCCGCCAAGGAGAAACTGGGTCTTGAAGGCAAAGCAGGGCTTGTCATTTGGACAACGACTCCGTGGACACTTCCTTCAAATACCGGTATTGCACTTAACCCTGAAGAGATGTATGTCTTGACAGATGATGGTCACATTGTGGCGGAAGCACGTTACGATGCGATGATCGAAGAGGGTGTGGTTTCAGGACATGCTTCACGAAAGATTGCCGCGACTGAGATGGAAGGTTTGCTTGCTATCAACCCGGTTAACGGGAGAACATCCAAAGTCGTCCTGGGTGACCATGTCCTTATGGATGGCGGTTCAGGTTGTGTACACACAGCGCCTGGACACGGTGAAGAAGATTATAAGGTAGGACTCAAGTATGGTCTTGAAGTAGTGATGCCTGTGGATGAACGTGGATGTTATGATGAGTCTGTGGTTGGGTTGAACCTGCTTCCAAATGCCGAAGCGTTTGTCGGTATGCACATCTTTAAAGCCAATGAGCCTATTTTAGAACTGCTTGGTGATGCTTTGTTGAAGCAGAGTAAATTTGTACACTCATACCCGCACTGCTGGAGAACTAAAAAAGCATTGATCTACAGAGCAACGAACCAGTGGTTCATCTCTATTGACGATGTGGCTGAAGGTGCAGACAAAACGTTGAGAGAGACAGCAGTTTCTGCCATTGACGGTGTGGACTTTTACCCTGCCTCTTCGAAGAACAGACTCAAACCAATGGTGGAAGGCAGACCGGACTGGTGTATCTCCCGTCAGAGATCATGGGGCGTGCCGATCGCTTTCTTTAGAATCAAAAGTACCAAAGAGGTCATTTTTGATGAAGATGTCTTAGAACATATTTCATCACTCTTTGATACACACGGTGCAGATGCCTGGTACTCGATGTCCAATGCCGAGTTGCTTCCGGAAGGCAGTAAGTATAACCCGGATGACCTTGAGAAGATCGAAGACATTTTGGATGTATGGTTCGACTCGGGTTCAACATGGAATTCTGTGTTAAGTTCAGGAAATTATGATGCAGGAAATTACCCGGCATCATTGTACCTTGAAGGTTCTGACCAGCACAGAGGGTGGTTCCAGTCATCATTGTTACTCTCTTCCGCGGTGAATGGTATAGCCCCTTACGAAACCATCATTACTCACGGATTCACCATGGATGCCAAAGGTGAGAAGATGTCAAAGTCTAAAGGAAATGTGGTTGCTCCTGAAAAAGTGGTGAAGCAGTACGGTTCTGAAATTCTCAGACTCTGGGTTGCCCTTGCGGACTATCAGAATGACCAGAAGATTTCTGATGATATTTTGAAGCAGACAGCAGAGCAGTACAGAAAGATAAGAAATACTTTTAGATTCCTGCTTGCCAATGCGGATGATTTGGATGCTTTGGTTTCTGTAGAAGCCTATGGCGAACTGGACAGATGGATACTCATTAAAGCCAAAGAGGTCTTTGCTTCGGTGAAGACTTCTTTTGAAAACTATGATTTCCTGAGAGGCCTTGCTACATTGAATCACTTCATTACCAATGAGCTCTCCGGTATCTATATGGATATCACCAAAGACAGACTCTATTGTGAAGATAAAAATGACCCTGTAAGACGTGCTACCCAGTCTGCCATGTCACATATTTCCAAGTCAATGTTGGCGCTTATTGCTCCGGTACTGACCTATACAGCAGATGAGATACTTGAGTATGCACCTGCTTTGTTCAAGTCTGATATGGAAAATATTTTTGACCTGGTCTATACAGCGGTACCGGATGTGGCGGCATCATTTGATGATACGGTACTGATCGAAGCACGTGAGAAATTCTCTGAAGCGATCGACAGCTTGAAAAAAGAGAAGATCATCAAAGCGACATTGGAGCTTGAAATTGCCGGTGATATAAGTATCCTGCCAATTAAAGAGAGTAAAGACTTGGAAGACTGGTTTGTGGTCTCTGCTATGAAAACTGCTTCTGAAGGTGAAAAAGTAGCTTCCTTTGAAGTAGAAGGTAAAACCTTTACTGTCCATAAAGCTATGGCTGCCAAGTGTCCAAGATGTTGGAGATTTACTTCAACAGCAGAGGACTGTGCCTGTGAGCGTTGTGCCAAAGTCGTTGGAGACCTTGCCTAATGTTCGATCTTTCCAAACCTGTCCCTATGGAAGTGCTTGTCGGTTCCGTTGTGGTCATTGTGGTTCTGGTTGGTATTGGGTTAGCCGTAGTAGCGTATTATAAAAAGAAATTTGTGAAATAAGGAATCGTGTGATTACATTAAAAGAAGCATTAACAAAATCTGCAGATGAATTGGCAGAATTGAGAGCAGACCTTGAAGCCAAAGCCAAAGCATCAGACTTAAATGCTTATGTCGGTTTTGAATCTTCAGGTGAAGGTGTTCCCATTCTTATCAAGGACAATATCCAGGTCAAAGAGTGGTCTGTGACTTCAGGCTCTAAAATTTTACAAGGCTACATTGCCCCTTATGAGGCAACAGCCATTAAAAACCTGAAATCAAAAGGCATGATGGCTTTTGGTAGAGCGAACATGGACGAATTTGCTATGGGGTCGACCACAGAAAGCTCTTACTATGGTGCCACTAAAAACCCACACGGCACAGACAGAGTACCGGGTGGTTCTTCTGGTGGTTCTGCAGCAGCCGTTGCCGGTGGTATTGCCATTGCTGCTTTGGGTTCCGATACGGGTGGCTCTATTCGCCAGCCGGCAGCCTACTGTGGTGTGGTCGGAATGAAACCGACTTACGGAAGGGTTTCCCGCTTTGGTCTGGCTTCGTATGCGTCAAGCCTTGACCAGATAGGCCCTATTACGCAAAATGTGGAAGATGCCGCTATTTTATATGATGCTATCAAAGGGCATGATGATAAAGACTCTACATCAGCAGATTTTGAGATAGAAGACATTGCCAACAATATGGATGCAGAGAGAAAGTTGACCATCGCGGTCATTGACAACTATATTTCAGAAGCAGATGAAGACATTCAGTCTGCCTATGCTGACACGGTGAAAGCCCTGGAAGCAGCAGGACATACCATTGTGCATAAAAAGATGCAGAATACCAAGTATGACATTGCAACCTACTATATTTTGGCAACAGCAGAAGCGGCAACGAACCTTGCCCGTTTTGACGGTGTACGTTACGGTACCCGAGCCGAGTCTAAAAGTACAGAAGAGCTTTTCTTCAACACAAGAAGTGAAGGTTTCGGAACAGAAGTCAAAAGACGTATCTTGCTTGGAAACTTTGTCCTCTCTTCAGGCTATTACGATGCCTACTATGTGAAAGCACAAAAGGTAAGACACTTGATAAGAGATGAGTTCAATGCTATCTTTGAAGAGGCAGACCTTATTCTTTCCCCGGTAGCTCCGGCAGTTGCTCCGAAGATAGGTGCATCTGAAGATCCGCTTGAAATGTACAAGTCAGATATGTATACCATCGCGATCAACCTTGCAGGACTGCCGGCGATTTCACTGCCTGTGGCCAAAAATGCAGAGGGTATGCCTGTCGGATTACAACTGATCGCTAAAGCATTTAATGAAAAAACACTTTTTGACGGTGCCTTGAGCATGGAAAAAGCTGTCAACTATACCAAATAACACTAAAGGACTAAAATATGAACATTAAGAAAAGAGCACTTACATTTGAAGATGTACTACTGGTACCACAGCATTCAACTGTCCTTCCAAAAGAAGTGAGCATTACAACACAACTCACTAAAAGAGTTTCTCTCAACATCCCTATTGTCTCTGCCGCTATGGACACGGTGACAGAGTTTAAAGCAGCCATTGCCATGGCAAGACTTGGTGGGATCGGTGTCATTCATAAGAATATGGATATCAAAACACAGGCATTCCAGGTCACAAAAGTAAAAAAATCGACTTCTGGTATCATTATTGACCCCATTTTTATTGGACCGGATGCTTTAGTAAGCGAAGCCGATGCACTCATGGCTGAATATCATATTTCAGGTGTGCCTGTGGTTGATGAAGCGCAGACACTCATTGGTATTATCACGAACCGTGATATGCGTTTCATTTCAGACATGGCTTTAAAAGTCTCTGAAGTCATGACCAATGCACCATTGGTGACAGGAAAAGAGGGAACAACCCTTGAAGAAGCTGCAAAAGAGATGCAAAAGCATAAAATAGAGAAGCTTCCT
>JALSUP010000096.1 GCA_027071315.1 Sulfurovum sp. | reverse complement strand
TGCAAAAAACGGAGCAAATCGGACACCCATAGCGTTTTAGTTCGGACACCGATGACGTTTTCAATCGGACAGTGTTGACGGAAATGATTCGGACACTTTGGTCTAAAAAACGTCAACTTATATTCGTTTAAGAAAGAGATATTTTCTAAATTCAAATACACTCATTGTAAATCAATTTACAAGGGTGTTAATAATGAGGATTATATCTATGAAACAAGTTCGTGATGTTGTGAGACTCCATAGTGATATGGGTCTATCCATACGAAAGATACAAGGTGCCACAGGTGTGGCAAGAAGTACAGTTGGTGATTATATACAACGGTATAAAGAGCTGGGATTATCCCTCGAACAGATCGATGCACTAGACGATGATGAACTGCGACTTCAGTTTTTCCCCGAACTCTCAAGTGTGGTGGTATCTAGAAAAGCTCTGCCTGATATGAACTATATCCACCAAGAACTCAAACGACGTAAAAAGACAAAAGTAACCCTCTACTTGTTGTGGGAAGAGTATAAAGAGTCAAACCCTGATGGATACCAATACACCCAGTTTAGAGTACATTACAGAAGGTTCAAACAAAAACTCAATCCATCTATGCGTCAAACACATTTAGCCGGAGAGAAACTCTTTGTGGATTACAGTGGGCTTACCATGCCTATCCACAATCAAAGAACAGGTGAAGTTGATTATGCACAGATCTTTGTAGCTGTCCTTGGTGCAAGTGGTTATACCTTTGTCCATGCAACACATAGTCAAAAACAAGAGGACTTTATCTACTCTCATGTCATGTGTTATAACTTCTTGGGTGGTGTACCAAGGGTAGTTGTTCCAGATAACTTAAAATCAGCCATCATCTCCAATAATAAAAATGGTATCGTTATCAATGAGAGTTACGCAGACTTAAACAAGCACTATGGCGTTATGATAGAACCTGCACGTCCTCGTAAACCAAAAGATAAGCCTAAGGCTGAACAAGGTGTGCAAGCCATTCAACGATATATCCTAGCAAGGTTCCGTCATCATAAGTTCTTTAGTGTTGATGAACTCAACGATGCCATCTCTGAGTTACTTGATAGGTACAATAACAAGGTCATCAAACACCTACAAAAAAGTAGAATAGATCTCTTTAAAGAGGTGGATGCACCTTATTTAAATCCTCTTCCGATGAACAGTTATGTCTACAAAGCGTTTAAGATAGCACGTGTTAATCAAGACTATCACATCACACTTGAAAAGTGTCACTACTCCGTACCCTTTAAATATGTCAAAGAGGAGGTAGAGCTAAGATACTCTACACAGAGTGTCTACATTTACCATAAACATAAACTCATCGCTACCCACCCACGGTTACGTAGAATCGGTGAGACATCAACACTTCATGAACATATGCCAAGTGAGCACCAATATGTTCACGAAAAGATGAATCCAGAGAGATTGCGTTCATGGGCTAAGAACATAGGTGAATACAGTACTGTATTTGTAGAAGATGCCTTTGCAGAGGTAGAACATAAGCCTCAAGCCTATAGAAAAGTATCTGCCGTACTTTCACTTGCAAAGCTCTATGGTAATACAGAACTGGAGTTAGCCCTGATGTATGCAGTACAGATGAGAACAATCACCACAAAGTCCATTAGGTCAATACTCGATAAAAAGCTTTACCTCTCTAAAAGTGCCAACAATACAGAATCTAAACAACAGTCACTTTTTAACGATCACACTAACATCCGCGGTGCGGATGAATACAAATAAGGAGATTCAACATGGATCACACTACCATCATTAATAAACTCAATGAACTCAGTTATCAAGGGTTTAAAGAGTCCTACCTACACCAGATAGAAGATGTCAACTATGATACACTCAGTTTCGAAGACAGACTCTACCAACTGCTTGATGCTCAGGATATATTTCTTCGTAATAAACGTATCACCATGAACCATAGACTCTCAAAGATCAAAGACAAACAAGCTGCCATCGATGCTATAGACTATGATCCCAAAAGAAAGATCAATAAAGCACAAATCCTTGCATTGGCAGGATTGAACTTTATACATGCACAACAGAACATTATCATTACGGGTAAAACAGGTACAGGTAAAAGTTATATGGCTCAAGCCCTAGCTAACCGTGCCATCATTGATGGTTATAAAGCCTACTACGTCAGAACACCCTCTCTACTCGAAGAGATAAGAATATCGAGGATAGATGGAACTTACACAAACCTACTCAAAAAGTATTCACGCTTTAAACTACTTGTCCTTGATGACTTCGGTGTCGCTCCAATGGTTGAAGATGATGCGACAAATCTGTTTGAGATCATTGAGGATAGAACAGAGATCAATTCAACTATAATCACTTCTCAACTACCAGTAAGTGATTGGTACAACTATCTCAATAACAACACTATTGCGGATGCTATCTTAGACAGAATCGTTCACTCTTCACACAGGATAGAAATTTATGGCCCATCTATGAGAATAGTCAAATCTACCATCAAAACGGATGCCTACTAAAAAA
>JALSUP010000095.1 GCA_027071315.1 Sulfurovum sp. | reverse complement strand
GCAATTATGGAAGAAAAATATGGAAAAATAACTATTTTATCGGGAATATTGGCGCTATAATTTTTTTAAATTGAAAACTGATAAAACAGGAAGGCTGGAGAAGTATTTTTAGAGGTTCCCTTAATATTGATTTTCTCAATTTTACCATTAAATTTAAATGGTACTCTCTTATGGTATTCCATAGCAACGCCTGAACCTGTGTCTTCACCTACATCAAATGTCTCAGATGCAGTAAATATAGCAGGAACAGTGGTTTCAGCTGTTGTCTCAGCCACTACCTTGCCATCGATCTTCAGTGTCATGTCAGAAGGTGCCATTGGCTTCTTCTCTTGAGCTTTAACGATGACTTCAATCGTATGTTTACCCTTAGACAGTTTACTTTTTGAATTCATTTTATATCTATTGAGTGTCATTGCATTGTACTCAACATAGACAACGCCTTTGTCCATATAGACCGTAAATCCGGCAGAGATACCACCCACTGCATACAAGACACCGGAAGCATTTTCAGGCACATCAACATCAATGACAGATTGTGTAGAGAATCCGCTCATAAATTTAGGTGCCTGGGACTCAGGGATGCGTGTCATACCTTCATACATATCCCACTCTGTATTTGCAGTCGCTTTCATCTCTTCCGGGTGATAGGCCACAATATACAAAGATCCACCGATTGGGAATACCTTGTTTTTAGCCGCTTCAATAATAAATGTATCTTTCATCTCTCTCAGCTTTTTAGGATTCTTTTTCGCTAAATCATTTGCCTGAGAATAATCTTCATTTAGATTGTATAGTTCCCATACATCATTTTCCGGGTTCCAGCCTGCCAGCTTGGATGCTGCCGGATTCCAAGGTACTCTTGGACCAAAAGTCCCTGCAAACCAGCCGTCTTTGTAAATACCGCGGCTACCCATGATCTCAAAGTACTGTGCCCCTTTATTGATCTCTGCTTTTGGGTCATTAAATGTTTTAGCGATTGAGACACCATCCATTTTATCCTGTGCTACACCATTATAAAAGTCTGGTGGTGTGATATGCAGGATATCATAAATTGTCGGAGCGATATCATCCACATGTGAAAATTGTGAACGCACTTTGTCATCATGTCTGATACCTTTTGGCCACGAGATAACCATAGGGTTACGTGAACCACCGAAGTGTGCAGCAACAAGCTTTGTACTTTTGAACGGTGTAGAACCTGACCACGCCCATCCACTGTGATAGATGCTCTCCAAAAGCGGACCGCCTAGAGCGTCCAAACCACCATACTCTTTATTAAGTACTTTCAACTGCTGATCAACTGTACTTGGCATATTATTTTGTGCAAGCAGTTCGGAAATAGATCCGTTGATACCCTCTGCAGAAGAGCCATTGTCACCATTGATATAGATAATGAGAGTGTTGTCTTTAATCCCCAGTCTTTCAAGCTCATCTACAATACGTCCGTATTGTACATCTGTATGTTCAAGGAATCCGGCATATACTTCCATAAGCCTGCTTTGAAACTTTCTCTGCTCCTTAGGAATATCTTCCCATTTGACCATCGTTGGATCAATATCAGTTAGTTTTGCATCTTTTGGAATGATTCCCATTTTTATCTGACGCTCATAAATTTCGTGACGAAGCTTTTCCCAACCCTGGTCAAATTTACCGGCATATTTATCTGCCCACTTTTTAGCGACTTGATGTGGTCCATGGACAGCACCAGGTGTAAAGTAGAGAAAGAATGGCTTATCAGGATGTGACATTCTTTGATTACGGATAAATGTGATCGCATGGTCTGCCAGATCTTCAGTCAAATGATAATCTTTTGTTTTTGGATAATCCACTGCTAAAGTATTTTCAAACAGTGTTGGCTCATACTGTGAAGTCTCTCCTGCCAGGAAACCGTAAAAGTAGTCAAATCCAAGTCCTGTTGGCCACTGGTCAAAAGGTCCTGTTGGCGTCACATCAGTCGTTGGTGTGTTGTGCCACTTTCCAAATGCACCGGAGGTATAACCATACGCACCTAAAATCTGTGGTAAAGTTGCTGTGGCTTTTGGAATAGCACCAACATACCCATCCCAATCAGTCGCAAATTCGGAAATCTGTCCATAACCTACATGATGATGATTTCTACCTGTCAGCAGGGATGCCCTTGTGGGTGAACACATTGCCGTAGTGTGAAATTCATTATACTTTACACCCTCTTCTGCCAACTTAGTCAGTGTCGGCGTATTGATGGGACCACCAAATGTTGAGGGGTTACCAAAACCGGTATCGTCAGTCATGAAGATAACTATATTTGGTGCATCTTTAGGTAGTCTATTGGGCTCTACCCTCCATTTATGTTTTGATTCAGCCAGTGTCATACCTACTGTACTGGCACTTGGCGCTTTAGGGAAGGGCAGATTGGCACCTGCCGCTTGACCCAAAGATGTCATTGCCATAGAGGCAATGACTACATTGACAATACCAATACTTCTAATTTCATTTTTCATATATATACTCCTCTGTATTTGTAATTATTGTAGCAGATAA
>JALSUP010000094.1 GCA_027071315.1 Sulfurovum sp. | reverse complement strand
GTCTGGTTCAGTATCGGGCTCTATGTAGTGGTGTACGGTTTGAAGAACGCAGGACTCACTGATATCATCGCATCCTGGCTGGAGATGCTCTCACATCAGGGAGAAACCGTTGCCATTATAGGTACCGGTTTCCTCTCCGGGATCATCTCTTCCATTATGAATAACATGCCTACCATTATGATCATGGATATTGCCATTGATAAAGTGGGATATGTTGGAAATGAAGCACTTGTCTACGCAAACATACTGGGTGCAAACCTCGGACCTAAAATGACACCTATAGGATCACTTGCTACGCTACTCTGGCTGCATGTTCTGGCTCAAAAAGGGGTGAAGATCGGTTGGGGAGAATATATGAAAGTCGGATTGGTGATCACACCACCGGTTTTATTGGTTGCTTTGTTGGGCTTGGTTTAACTCAACAGTTTAAGGTCGCGTAGGTCGGGGTGCCCTCACCCCGACATTAGCGTGTAATATCTACGCTTTGTCTGCGTAAATCTCTTTCTCTCTTGCAATCAAAATATCTGCCAGGAAGAAATATGCTTCTTTCCATGCTTCGATCACATCATCCGTTGCAGCATCACCTAAAACATCTTTGATCGCTTCAAGTAAAGAAACACCTACCATTGGGTAGTGCTCCGGCTTTACATTTGTTTTCACGTGACGTTTTGCCATACCTTCTACTGCTTTACCCAATACTGCCAAGTTGTCGATGTTTGCTGCATATGCTGCTACTGCACCTGCAAGGATCTTGTGCTGGTCTTCCGGTGCATCACCGAAAAGTGCTTTTGTCTCCGGGTAGTTTGCAAAAAGGATCTCATACATTCTGGTTGTGATCGCTTCTCCATGCTCTTCTATTACGGGTGCTGTTGCTTTACAAATTTCAATTGTTTTTGCTGATAGTGCCATTGTTACATTCCTTTAAAATAATAATTTCGGGGGATTATACATAAAAAATGATAGAAACAGGACATAAATTTGAAAAATATTCAAAGATAACATAAAACGCGTAGGTCGGGGTGCCCTCACCTACGCAAGCAGGTAGGCAAATTTACGTACCCACTCACCCCAGTTTTCAGCACCTTCCACATCAATGTTATTGTTCTGCATATCTTTGACCAGCATAATGGAAAACTCTCCGGGAAGGCTCAAAGAGAAATGCAATACATTGTCAATGGCTTCATCGCTGTCATTTTCCAAAAGGGCATTCACCAGACCAATGGCAAGTGCCATGACGATCTTGCTGTCTTCCTCTTCAAACGTACTGATAGTGCCGTTTAAAATCTCATTGAGATCGGGGAGGTCTTTCATGACTTTTTTGAAACTGAGGTAGCCAATGGCTGCTTCACGCCCGACAGCACCGCTGATACTGTCCAATATCAATTCTGCATCTATACCTGATTTGATGATGCTGTCGACATATTCCCATGATCTGGGTGTCGCAAATGATTTTTCATTGGAGCTGGCATCAAAAGTGAAAAGCATAGACTTATCGTAAGCAAGAAAACCAATGATGGCAGGCTCTATTTTGCGTGCATAGGCCCAGGCTTTCCAGTCTTCAAAGTCTACTTCCATTTCAAAGTGTACAAAACGGTTGGCAAGCGGTGGCGGCATTTTGTAAACGACACCTCTGTCATTTTCACGGTTTCCTGCTGCGACAATACTCCAACCTGAAGGCAGTTCATACTCCCCTACTCTTCTGTCCAAGATCAACTGATAGGCAGAAGCCTGAACAGCGGGAGGAGCGGTGTTGATCTCATCGAGAAAAAGTATGCCTTTTGTTCCCTCTTCGGAAGGCAGGAAGCTCGGCTTTGCCCAGACGCCCTCGTTCGTCTCTGCATTAAAGAAGGGAATTCCCTTGAGGTCTGTCGGGTCAAGCAGAGAGAGACGAAGGTCAAGAAATGCCATCTCTTTCTCCTGTGCGATCTGCTTCACAATAGAAGACTTACCAATACCCGGCGCCCCCCAGATAAAGACAGGGAGTTGCTGGTCTATAAGTTTTCCTACGACATTGCTGATGTTTGATGCTTTCATGTTATTCCTTAATCGATAGCTTTTCTGTCATATTCTAATGATTGTGCGTAGGCATCTATAAAAATACGGTTCCGTGCCAAATAGTTCTGCAGACGTGTATCTACTTTTAGTTCGTCTAAATAGGCCATAGGTAATGAGGCATTGGTTGCCAAACCTTTGTTGATCTCAAAGTCATCTTTTTGGTAAAGTGCTTCGAGTATGTTAGCTGGTAATTTATCGTTATAGGCCAATGAAGCCAGAAGTGCTTTATTGTCCTGATTGTCCCGGTAAACGCTTTCAAGCATAGTGACTGAAGCGGCAGGGTTTTGTACGATCTTTTCCAGCATACCCGGAAGGTTCATCTTATAAAGGGCATCCAGGACTTCTTCAGATACAGAAGGATTTTCGGCAAGGTGTTGCAGTACCGCTATTTCTTTACTTTCAAGAAGTGACTGAATCACGTCCTGCTCCAGAGTCTCATTCACGCCAATGAGTGAAAAAAGTGTGTCATTCAATGCTTTGATTCTTATCATCTCATAGCGTTCAGCATCGATCTTTTGCCAGACAAGCAGTAGCTCGATCACGGCATCAGACTTATCAAGTAAGGCTTCAAAGATCGTATTGTTAATGTTTCGATTACTTGCCAGGGCTTTATGAACCGCTTCATCCTCTTTGGCTAAAAACTTTTCCAGACTTTCTACAGAAACGCAACTGTTCCCTGCCAAAGCCACATCGATTTTTTTATCTCGTAGTGCGATCAGTTTAGAGATCACTTCTTTGTTCAAATGTCTGTTACGGGCAATCGTCTCACGCAGCGAGATCTTCTCTTTTCCCCGTACCAGGAACTCGAAGTTCGGAAAACGAATTAAGGCTTCCAGCAAGTTGGGGCCTGTCGCTTCTGTTGCTAAACGTCTGAGTGTCAGGTAACTGTAGAGTAAGTCCTCTTCATTAGGCTTGATGTCAATATAGCGACGAAGCGTGAACATAATGACATCACGGTCTTCTCTGCTGTCTTCCTCTTCATCATCCCACTCGTAGAGTCCCAGCAGCTTCACAAACAAAGCATCCGAGAAGTATGCATTTCCCAAAAGTCTGAAAATACGGCTCTGGTCATTGGCCAGTTTAATGCCCATCAGCAGTTCATCATCATTGATATTTTCAGAAATGACTTTTTCCAATGCCTGCAGTTTATAGTCTGGAACACCGTTTTCATACGCCATATTGGAAATATCTTCTTCCACAGGGTTCAGTTTTGCATGCTCGACCGTTGCAGATAGACCTTCTTCATAATCCAGGGTCATCGTAGTATTATATTTTTTCAGGAAACGGGCGATCTCTTTATGTGTAAAGGTCTCTTCTCTTCCCAGAAAAAGGATCTTCTTTTCACCCTCTGCTGCCAGTAATTCTTCAAGTGTCGGTTTAACTTTCATAGCATACTATAACATACTTGGGATTAAATAGGAGTATTTAACTCTTATTTGAATACTTATCCCCTCATTTACCTATTTTTCGTTATACTCCCTATCTATTATAATATAAGGAACAAAATGAACTTCGAAATAATCAACAGCCCTGTGGCAGACATCAAAAGTGATCTTGAGATCATACTTGTCATCGACGGCAACTTAAAACATACATTTATACAAGATAAAAAGCTTTTAAAGAAAGCAGGATTCAAAGGCGGACAGGATGAAGTCTGTCTTTTACTTGAAAAGAACAGACTCTATGTCGGTGCAGAGACACTTAAAGGTGTGGGTGTCCGTTCCGCTGTAGCGACAGCCATGCGTTCACTCCTTGGTAAAAAATACAAAAGTATTAAAATCGCTACCTACCTCAGTCATCCGAAATGTACGGCATCACTCCGTGCTGCGGTTGAAGGACTGGTACTGGGTGCTTATACGTTTACAAACTATAAGAGTAAGAAAACAACTTCAAAAATTAAAAATGTGTTCATCTCTGTTGAAGGGTATGAAACAAACTATGAGGTAAGTCTTGAAGCCATGGCAAGAGCAGTTCACAACGGTGAGATCTCTGCCAATGCAACCAACTTTACCAGAGACATCGTCAACACCACACCGGATGACTGCTACCCGGAAACCATGGCAAATATTGCTGAAGACTTGGCTAAAAATTCAAACCTGAAGTGTAAAGTGCTGAAGCCGAAGCAACTCAGAAAAGAGAAGATGGAAACACTTTTGGCTGTGGCACGTGCAAGCCGTCACACGCCGAGAGTCATCCACCTGACGCATAAGCCTAAAAACCCCAAAGCGGTTATCTCTCTGGTGGGTAAAGGACTTACTTACGATTCAGGCGGACTCAGCCTCAAACCTGCTGACTACATGGTCACGATGAAATCAGACAAGAGTGGCGGTTCTGCTGTACTTGGTATTATGAAAGCCATTTCAGAAATGAACTTGCCTATTGAAGTGCACGGGTTTGTCGGTGCAGTTGAAAACATGATCGGCGGCGATGCCTATAAGCCCGACGATGTGTTGACGGCAAAGAACGGAAAAACCATCGAGATTAGAAATACCGATGCGGAAGGCCGTCTTGTGCTTGCAGATGTACTCTGTTACGCACAGCAGGAAGTCAAAGCAGACTACCTCTTTGACTTTGCAACCCTCACAGGTGCCTGTGTGGTCGGTGTAGGTCACTACACTTCCGGTATTATGGGAAATGCAGATGAGCCAAAAGACCTCGTGGTCAATCTGGCTACACAGGCAGGTGAACTTGCGACTAAACTGGACTTTAACAGACACTTGAAAAAGACCATCAAGTCAGAGATCGCCGATGTGTGTAACATTTCAAGTACCCGTTACGGCGGTGCCATTACCGCGGGTCAGTTCCTTTCCGAATTCATTGACGATGATCACAAAGACAAGTGGGCACACATTGACATTGCAGGGCCTGCCTTTGTTGAGCATGCCTGGGCAGAAAACCCTCACGGTGCTTCAGGTGCCGGTGTACGTATGATGGTCAGACTCATTGAAAAACTGGCACGTACCATTAAACACGACTAAACTTTCGGACTGG
This sequence comes from Sulfurovum sp., assembly GCA_027071315.1. Classification (GTDB taxonomy): domain Bacteria; phylum Campylobacterota; class Campylobacteria; order Campylobacterales; family Sulfurovaceae; genus Sulfurovum. The sequence goes on along the minus strand of JALSUP010000094.1, from coordinate 3,622 downwards.
CTTTCTGGCCGGTCTGAAGGCTATTCATAAATACTCTTTAACCCCCTCTTCACCAACATTTAGATAAAATCGCGTTACTAAACCCACTGAATACCCTAAACATTCACGTCTAGGTTATTCAGAGGGTTCTACTATATTACCAAAGGAACTACCATGGGACTAGGCATCGGACTTGTCGGACTACCAAACGTCGGAAAATCAACCACTTTTAACGCACTTACCAAAGCACAGAATGCAGAGAGCGCGAACTACCCTTTCTGTACGATCGAACCAAACAAAGCAGTTGTCCCTGTACCGGACAAAAGACTGGACGAACTGGCAAAGATCGTCAACCCGGAGAAGATCCAGTACTCTACCCTGGACTTTGTTGACATTGCCGGACTGGTTGCCGGTGCATCCAAAGGGGAAGGTCTGGGGAACAAGTTTCTTGGAAACATCCGTGAAACAGAAGTCATCCTGCATATTGTGAGATGTTTTGAAGACCCGAACATTGTCCATACTGAAGGTTCTATTGACCCTATCCGAGATGTGGAGATCATTGAGCAGGAGCTTCTTTTTGCAGACATTGATGCGGTGTTGAAACGTATTGATATGCTGAAGAAAAAAGCCAGAGGAAATGACAAAGATGCCAAAGAGCAGCTTGAAGTCGCAGAGGCACTCTTGCTGCACATTGAAGACGGTGCACCGGTTTCTACCTTTGAAGACATTGAGAGCGACGGTTTCCTTGCCTTGAACAAAGACTTGAGACTTTTAACTTCCAAGCCTATTATCTATGGTGCCAATGTGGATGAAGACGGACTCTCTGAAGACAATGCATTTGTACAGAAGCTCAAAGCCTATGCAGATGAGAGAGGTTCTGAAGTCATTAAACTCTGTGCCAAAGTAGAAGAGGACATGGTTGACTTTGACGACGACGAGAGAGATGAAATGCTCACAGACCTGGGTGTCACAGAGTCAGGACTTGAGCAGATCATCCACAAAGGGTTTGATACTTTAGGGTTAATGTCCTACTTTACTGCGGGCGTGAAAGAAGTACGTGCCTGGACCATCCGTAAAAATACGACTGCACCCAAAGCGGCAGCGGTCATTCACAATGACTTTGAAAAAGGCTTCATCCGTGCAGAAGTCATTGCCTATGATGACTTCATTGCGTTCGGTGGAGACGCCGGTGCAAAAGAAGCAGGGAAGAACAGACTTGAAGGTAAAGAGTATATTGTTCAAGACGGTGATGTGATGCATTTCCGCTTCAACGTATAGGTTCCGCATCATGAAAAAAACCATCGTATTGGGTCTGATCGCTTTTGCATTGCTTGGCTGTGAAAACAAAAAGGGTTCCTTTTTGGAAACCGTAGAGACGAAGCATGATGTACCCACTGCGGTCGCAAAATTTATAAGCATTGTCAAAGAGAAAGGGCTTACACATTTTGAAACTATTGACCATGCCAAAAATGCCAAAGAAGCAGGACTGAGACTCAAGCCTGAAACCGTTGTTGTTTTTGGTAACCCGAAGATGGGAACCAAACTGATGGTCTGTAACCCGTCTATAGGCCTGGATCTACCGCTCAAAATGCTTTTCTCTACCGACTATGAGGGTAAAACGACCATTACCTATACCAATCCGGAATACTGGTCACTCAAACACAATATTAAAGACAAAAAGTGTTTGGAGATCATACGCAAAGCAAACATCGCGATGCAGAATCTTTCAGAAGCCGCAGCAAAATAAACTTGTTAATAATAGTATGTTATTATCATTCATTATAAATTAAAGGATCACTATGAACAAAATATTACTCTCTTTCGCAACACTGCTTACGATGACATCTGCGACTTATGCAGCAGAACCTGTAAAGTCCGGCTGTGTGCTTGTACAGCCAAAAACCATGGAAGTGAACTGGAAAGCCTATAAAACACTGGCGAAAAAAGGTGTGGGCGGAAAGTTTACTGCAGTCACCTATACACCACATGCTCTTGAAGGAAAAAACTTTAAGGAGCTTTTTGTCGGTTCCAAAGTAAGCATTGACCTGAGTAAAGTAGACTCCGGAAATGCAGGTAGAGATGTGACACTTGTCAAAAGTTTTTTCTCTGTACTCAAAGGTAAAACCATCGAAGGTGAGATCGTTGACATTCAAAGAACAGACAAGCATGAAAAAGGGAAACCGAGAACCGGTACCGTTTCTGTGAAACTTACCATGAATGAAAAAACATTGACCATTCCTATGCAATACTTTTATAACGAAGGTAAATTTGATGCCAAAGGTACTATTGACCTTTTAGACTTCGCTGCAGGTGATGCACTTTCTTCCATTAACAAAAGCTGTTATGATCTGCACAAAGGTAAAACCTGGTCAGATGTCAGCATCGGATTCTCTACAACAGTTGAAGCAACGCTTTGTAACGTTGAAGTAAAGAAATAGGTCTGACATTGAATACAAACGACATCCTATACAAAATACAAAAAGCACTCAGTCTTACACCTGAAGAGATACTCAAAGCCTATGAACTTGAGTCTTATGAAATGTCAGCAGCGCATTTGGATGCCCTGCTTAAAAAACGTCAGGACAAAGCATTTAAGAAAGCTACTTATGAAGAGTTGGGTGTCTTTTTAGACGGTCTTGTCACACTCAAGCGCGGCCCCTCCCCTCAAAAATCTGAGGATGCTGAAGCAGTAGAACTGACCAACAACCTCATACTTAAAAAACTCCGTATTGCTATGGAGCTTAAAGAACCTGAAACTGAGATCATCTTTGGTTTGGGCGATGCAACACTCAGCAAGCAGGAGATGAAGTCTCTTTTCCGTAAAGAGGGTCACAAAAACTTCAAAGCCTGTTCAGATGAGCTTCTCGATGCCTTTTTGGAAGGTTTGGACGAATACTACTACAGTGGTGAAGAAGTTTAAATAACGCTGACAGGTATTTGGGTATCTTACGCATCATCGCTGGAGTGATCACTCTTAAAATGGTACACTAGACTTTAAAACGTCTAGTGTCTTTTGATCAGACTGATCCAATAAAAGCACGTAACAAGCCTCTCCTTAATACCACTATGCTAAAATCCGACAAAAAAACAGAAGGCATCGCTATGGAAACACTTTTTGTCTACGGTACTTTGATGCCGAACTGTCCCAATGGACATATACTGGAAAACGTTGTCGGGAAGTTTGTTCCTGCGACAGTCACAGGTGAACTCATAGGTGCAGGCTGGTCGGCAGGTATGGGATACCCGGGCATCAAACTTGAACACAAGGTCGACACCGTACACGGTTTCCTCTTCTACTCACACAACCTCTGCAACAACTGGGAGTATCTCGATGCCTTTGAAGGCGAAGAGTTCGTCCGAACAGAAGTCACCGTTGAACGTTACGACGAACTCGATGTCGATACTTATATTTATGTTTTGAAAGATGATAAGGAAGCGTTGGAGGAGTAAAATATGACAATATGACATATTTTTAAACATATCCCCCTATTTCAACTACAATACCCTCATGTATCAAAAGAAAAAAGGTAATCATTCAGCACCCAACTCCACAAGGGATATAAGGTTTACCCTTCAAGACATTGCTTAATTCCTCCAGAACAGAACGGTTATTCTTTTTAACTGTAGAGATATAGCCTCTGAT
>JALSUP010000093.1 GCA_027071315.1 Sulfurovum sp. | reverse complement strand
GCATTGTAACGTGTCCCGTCACAGGTATCACAGCTTACCAGTACATCGGGGAGGAAGTGCATCTCAATTTTGATCTGCCCGTCTCCCTGACACTTCTCACAGCGTCCGCCTTTGACGTTAAAAGAGAAGCGCCCTATTTTGTAACCGCGCAGTTCTGCCTCTTTCGTCTGGGCAAAGAGTTTACGTATCTCATCCATAATACCGGTATAGGTCGCAGGGTTCGAACGCGGTGTACGCCCGATAGGACTCTGGTCAAGGTAAATGACTTTGTCAAGTTTTTCAAGACCTGTAATTTCAACACCATCGACTTTGTTCACCTTTTTGGCACGGTTCAGCAGTTCTCTGGCGACAGGCAGAAGTGTCTGCAAAATCAAAGAACTTTTTCCTGAACCGCTCACACCGGTAATACAGACCAGGTTTTTCAGTGGAATCCGGGCATCGAGTTTTTCAATGTTGTTAATAGTGACATTTTTAATTTCTATCCACTCTTCCTGCTGATTATCATGGGTATAGCAAATGTCTTTTCTACCGTAAAGGTAATCGGCAGTTAAGGTTTTGGCCTTTTCAAGTTTTTTCGCATCCCCGGAAAAAACAACCTCACCGCCAAACTCTCCGGCACCCGGACCGATGTCAACAATGTAATCTGCAGAGAGAATGGTCTCTTTGTCATGTTCCACCACGATGACCGAATTCCCCTTCTCTTTGAGTGAATTGAGTGTACGTATGAGTTTCATGGTATCACGTTCATGCAGGCCGATACTAGGTTCATCGAGCACATACATCACCCCTGTCAAACCGGAACCTATCTGTGAAGCAATACGGATACGCTGTGCCTCACCACCTGAAATGGAACGGGCATCTCTGTTAAGTGTAATGTACCCCAGCCCCACATCATGGAGAAAAAAGAGTCTCTCATACAACTCTTTCAGGATAGACTCTGCGATCATCTTCTGCTGCTCAGAGAGATGAGAAAAGGTTTCACTATCTGCAAAGTAAGCATAAGATTTTTCAATCGGCATGGAAATAATATCGGCAATATTCTTCCCTTCGATCTTTACAGCCAGAGAACGTGGTCTCAGTCTGTGACCGTCACACTTGTCACAAACCTTTTCAGTCATATACTCGGAGAGGTCTTTTTCATCTTTGAACATATCATGTGCAAACTTTACCACACCCGGCCATTCACGGTTTAACTTGTGACGTTTCCAGGTAAAGTCTACTGTGCCACCGTTTCCGTAGAGTATGGCTTTTTGCTGATGGGTTTCCAGTTCACCGTAAGGCTTTTTGATGTCAATGTCATTCTGCTCACAAAAGGCATTGAGAAATTTCGTATAGTAACTCTTGTTAAAACCGTACATGATCTTGACAGCCCCTTTGTCAATGCAGAGTTCTGGGTCTATCACTTTCTTCAAGTCAATCGCATAACGAATACCCAGACCGTCACAAGCCGGACAGGCACCTTTAGGAGAGTTAAAAGAGAAAGAGACCGGCTCCAAAGGTTCAAAAGAGAGTTTACAGTCAAAACAGGCCAAGTGCTCCGAGTAGTGCATGTGCTGACGTTCAAAGTTTACCTCTTCATGGTTGAGTACTTCGATCTCAAGTTCACCGTAAGACTCTTTGAGTGCTTTCTCGACATCCTGCCCTATTCGGTCACGGCTCTCTTCTTTCACTACGACACGGTCAATGACCACTTTAATAGTATGTTTTTTTGTTTTTGAGAGTTCTATTTCATCATCCAGACGTACCATCACACCGTCGATCATGGCGCGAATGTATCCTTTATGGCGTAGGGACTCAAGCATATCTGAGAAGGTACCCTTCTTCTCTTTGACCAGCGGTGCCATAATGACAAGTTTGGCACCATTGGGCAGACGTAACACTTCTTCAATAATGTCTGAAGCAGACATTTCAGAGATAGGTTTACCGCACTCGTGACAATGCTGTTCACCCACACGGGCAAAAAGCAGTCTGAGGTAGTCGTAAATTTCGGTAATGGTTCCCACGGTTGAACGCGGGTTCTTTGACGTCGTTTTCTGGTCAATGGCAATGGCCGGGGTCAAGCCATCTATCTTGTCCACATCGGGTTTCCCGACACGTCCTAAAAACTGGCGTGCATAAGAAGAGAGAGACTCGATATAACGTCTCTGCCCCTCTGCATACAAGGTAGAAAAGGCCAGGGTAGATTTACCCGAACCCGAAATACCGGTGATGACCACCAGCTTATTTTTAGGGATGCTGATGTCTATATTTTTTAAATTATTCTCTTTAGCCCCATACACATGGATCATATCTTTTTTCGTTTTCAATGTTTTTCCTGTCTAAATGCCGTCCACGTTTGCAACAGCGTAAAAATTAATCTGGAATTATAGCATAATTTGTACCATTAGCATGAGAAGCATACTATTCTATCTATAATACTAATTTAATCTAGGAGTCTGTCGGATTAACTCCTCCATAACCGATAATTAGATATAATAATATATATTCATAAGAACATATTCTACCAAGGCTCCATTTACATGATAACATTCAAAGCGACCAACAGAAACCAA
>JALSUP010000092.1 GCA_027071315.1 Sulfurovum sp. | reverse complement strand
ATTGTAGCATAAATGAGAGTGAGTGGAAGAATGGTTTTGGTTATTTCATTGCTTTTTTAGCATTTTCCTTTCTTTGTGACGGACCATCTATCTCAATTTTATATGCATTGTGTACTACTCTATCAAGAATGGCATCTGCGATAGTGGCATTATGCAAATACCCATGCCACTCTTTTATAGGGAGTTGAGATGTAATGATCAGTGATGATTGATTGACTCTGTCTTCAACGATTTCCAGTAGGTCTCTTGCCTCTGCAGCTTTAAGCGGTGATACTCCAAAGTCATCGAGTATGAGTAGGTTGATACGTCCCAGCTTTGCCAAATATTTAAGATACTCTTCATCGCCTCTGATTGACTGAAGATGCTGCATCAGTCTGGGAACTCTGAGATACAGAGCACTGTATCCCATACTCATGGCTTTATTGGCATAAGCCTGGGCGATCCATGATTTACCGACTCCGGTCGGTCCGTTTAGAATGATATTTCTAAAATATTTCAAATAACTGCCGCCCGCTAAATCTAACATAAGTGCTTTATCTAAATTTCTTTGGGAAGTAAAATGCATCTCACTGATACAGGCACCTTTTTCATGTAGTTTGGCCTGCTTGATCAGTCTTTGTATCTTTTTATTGTCTCTGTCGAGTTCTTCGGCTTCAAGAAGCATCTGTACTCTCTTTTCAAATGGAAGTTCGCTGTAGGCTGGCTGTGTCTCCTGTTCTGTGTAGGCTGTATAAAAAGCGTTGAGTTTTAGTTTCTGTGATAATTCTTGTATTGGCATGATCTGTCCTTTTTGTTTGTGATGGTTTAGCTGAAATACTCAGCCCCTCTGATGTTGTCATGTGTCGTGAGTGCAATCAGTGAAGCAGACTCATCACTCTGTGTCGGCTTGTAGGATTTAAGCAGATCCCTGACTTGTGCTACTTTGTACAAATGTCCGTAAATAGCCATCGTAGAGATAATTTCCAAATGCTCTTCAGCGTACCCTTTCTCCTGATACTTCCCATACTCTCTGATGATCCCCAAACAGGTCCTGAATCCCATCTCAGGATGGGGACGGGATGCCATAATGTTTTTAAAGAGCTTTGCAGTCTCACTCCCAATGGTAAGTCCCCAGTTCATGATCTTCCCTGGAGACCACTCAAGATACTTTTGATGGGAAGATGCCATATGCTCATGCTGTGTAGAGTATTGTCCCTTGTGCAACAGTTTTGGATGCGTGGCAACTGTTTTACCTTCATAGGTAACAGTCACAATTTTTGCACCAAACCACACTTCCACTTTTTTGCCTATAAGTTGATAGGGAACAGAGTAAAAATTATGCTCTAATTGGATATGATAATCCTTGCTTACCTTGAGAAGTTTAAACTCTTTGTATTCATATCTAGTGGCAGGAAGCGGTAAGAGTGCTGGCTGGTCAAGCTCTATAAAAAGTTCTCTTCTGCTCTTGCCAAGATGTTTCATCACTTTATCAAGATAGAGTGGGATCAATCTGTCTATCTCTTTGTTTAACTCTGCTATAGAGTAGAAGGTAAAGTGTCGCAGTCTTGCGAGTATCCAGCGTTGCACAAGCTTTACTGAGAGCTCTACATGTGCTTTATCCTTTGGTTTATATCCACGTGTCGGCATCACCGCACTACCGTAATGTCTGGCCATAGAGGCATAGTCAGGATTGACATCAGGATCATAGTTGTCTGCTTTGGTGACGGCACTCTTTAGGTTATCAGGTACAAGCAGTTGTGTGACTCCTCCAAAGTATTCAAACATATCCGCATGCGCATCAATGAAGTCTCTTTTTTTCTGTGAAGCGATCGCTTTTACAAAGGGATAGCCTGATGCAGGCAGTACGGCAATAAATATTTCTGCTTTAGTGATGACACCGTTTTTTGGATTGACGATATCAACGGTCTTACCACTGAAGTCTATGAATGTTTTTTCTCCTGCCTTATGGGTGAGATGCATCGATGGGTTTATCTTTTTGGTATAGGCTTTGTATCGGTTACAGAACCAGGTAAAGCCGTATCCCTGTTTATTGGGACAACTCTCAACATACTCTTCGTGCAGCAGTGTCAGCGTCACGATAGGGTTTCTTAGTTCAATGTGTATTTTTGCAAAGTCCGGGACTGGATATTTACTACTCTTGGTACGGGTTGATTTAAAAAGAGTGAGAATCTCCTTATCATTCAGTGAGGCAATATCCTCATATCGCTTGTTTGTAAGTGTAAACTCTTTGATGTAGTCATTGACCACACTGTGGCTTATATTTAAAGCTCTTGCTATCTTTCTGTTTGATAGTTTAGCTTCACATTTCAGTCGTAAAATCTCTTTGATTTTCAACATGCTAATTCCTTTCATTTTTACTCCATCTCGGTTGAGATAGAGTAAGTGTAATTAGCTTGTTTGAGGGATAGATTATTTCGCCAAACGAAATCCTAAAACCTTTTCACTAAACCTTCAAAAAGTGGAAGGTAAAAAGTGAAAAGGGTGGAAGGCAGTTTGTGAAATCAGTGGAAGGCGAAAAGTGAAAGAGGTGGAAGAATGTTTGTGAAATTTCCA
>JALSUP010000091.1 GCA_027071315.1 Sulfurovum sp. | reverse complement strand
AATAGGTGAAACAAAGGCATAGGGTTTGTTCGTGACAATGGCAAGGGTATATTTCTCTTTTAACTGTTCCAGTGTTGTGATGACATGAGGGTACGGCACGGTGGCATTGCAAAGATTTTTTTCATAATAGTTTAAAAAGATCTTGAGTGCTTTTTGCACAAAGGCTTCATCCAGCTTATCATCGACCGTTCTGTCTCCTGACAGGGCACGTTTGACAAGGGTTAATGCCCCGTTTCCTACCCAGCCGTGAATAATGTCATCACTAAAGGTCTCTTTTTCAAGGCTCTCCAGCATATGGTTGACAGCATGTGCCAGGTCAAGTGCGGAGTTGATAAGTGTACCGTCCAGATCGAAGATGAGGAGTTTTTTATTTTCAAATTTCAAGTCTATACCTGCTTATCTCTCTTATTTGAAGTGATTATACATTTTTTTCTTAAATGTAAAATAACGACCTTTCAGCTAAAATACACCTATTAAACAGAAAAAGGCACTTATGAAACTCATCTACCCGATTAATGTCAAAAATGATTTTGTCTTCAACTCTTCTCCCCGCGATTTTACAGTCGAAGAGATACCGCTTTATGAATTTACAGGGCAGGGCGAACACCTGGTACTGAAAGTGCGTAAAAAAGAGATGACGACCTGGGAGATGCTTGATGCCATCTCCAACCACGTAGGAATTCGCAGACGCGATATGGGCTATGCCGGGCTCAAAGACAAGCATGCCATGACCATACAGTACATCTCTGTTCTTGGCGTACATGAAGAGAAACTCAAAGCCTTTACCCACGATAAGATCAAAATACTTGAAACCGTACGCCATAACAATAAAATACGTGTGGGACACCTCAAGGGGAACCGCTTTCATATTCGTCTGAAAAAAGTGCTGGGAGTACAGAAAGACAAACTTGACTCTGTACTGAAGTGGGTTAAAAAGAACGGGGTACCGAACTATTTTGGCAATCAGCGTTTCGGTAACGATGGAGACAATTGGGTAGACGGGAAAAAGCTCATAGAGGGGACACTCAAGATACGTGACAGAAAAACAAAAGAGTTTTTAATGGGTTCTTACCAGTCATACCTTTTTAACGGATGGCTCTCCAAACGTATGGAGATGAACCATTTGCTTGAAAAGTTTTCAGAAGAGGAGACGGCACAGCTTATGGGACTGCCGGAAGGTTCACTCAAAGGCACAAAAGAGCAGCCTAATTTCTTTAAACTCGTAGAGGGGGATGTGATGATGCATTATCCTTACGGTAGGCTTTTCAATGTAGAAGACTTAAAGGAAGAAGCAGAACGTTTTGCAACAAAAGATATTGCACCTGCAGGCTTATTGCCAGGCAAAAAAACAAAAAGAGCAGAGGGTGTTGCAGGACTCATTGAAGCACCTTTTGCCGAAGAGATGAACCTCAATGGTGCCAGACGCTATGCCTGGATACAGGTCACAGAGATAGAAAAGAATTATGTAGAAGAGAAAGCCCACTATGAGCTCTCTTTTGTTTTACCAAAGGGATGTTATGCCACGAATGTACTTGATGTACTTTGTGGGGAATCACTCAATGACAAGCAATAAAACAAGAGAGTGTATCAACTCTCTTGTTTTCTCTTAATGTCTGCACCGAGTGCAGTCAGTTTTCCTTCGAGGTCATCATAGCCTCTGTCCAGGTGATAGATACGTCTGACATTGGTCGTACCTTCAGCAACCAGTGCTGCCAGGACAAGGGCAGAAGAGGCTCTGAGGTCAGTTGCCATGACATCTGCTGCGTAGAATTTATCGACACCTTTCACTGCTGCAATGCTTCCTTTGAGCCAAATGTCCGCACCCAGACGGTTGAGTTCGGAAACGTGCATGAAACGGTTTTCAAAAAGACGCTCTTCTACCATACTTTCCCCTTCTGCCAGGGCAGCAACAGCCATGAACTGTGCCTGCATGTCGGTAGGGAAACCCGGGTACTCTATGGTAATGAGACTGACAGGCTTTAATGTATCGGCAGGGTGGATGGTGATACTGTCTTCGTGTATGTCGAAGCTACATCCCATTGTTTCAAGTTTGTCAATGGAACTGCTGATGTGCTCCGGATTGACGCTGAGCAGGGTGATTTCAGACTTGGTGATAGCACCGGCACAAAGGTAGGTTCCTGCTTCAATACGGTCCGGAATGATTTTTACTTCTTTAAATTCAAGCGGCTTACCGTCAGTTCCTTCAATGATCAGTATACCTGTACCAATACCTTCAATTTTCACACCGGCATCAGCGATCATTTCACAAAGCTGTACGATCTCCGGCTCTTTTGCCGCATTCATAATGGTGGTCGTACCCTTTGCCAGGGCAGCGGCCATCACAATGTTTTCTGTACCGCCGACAGTGATCTTGTCAAAGATGATCTTCGTACCGATGAGACCATTGGGTGCTTCTGCACGTACGTATCCGCCTTTTATCTCTATGACGGCACCCATGGCTTCGAGTGCCTGAAGGTGCAGGTCGATCGGGCGCTGGCCAATGGCACAGCCGCCGGGAAGACTCACTTCACATTCACCGAAACGTGCAAGCAGAGGACCCAGTACAAGAATAGAAGCACGCATTTGGGAGACGATCTCATAGACCGCTTTGGTTGAGGTGATAGTCCCATTGTTGATCTTTGCGACTGTTTTATCATGATCGACCGTACCGCCCAGCATGGTCAAAAGCTTGAGCAGGGTACGAATATCGACAACGTTCGGCAGGTTGGTCAATGTCACCTCTTTATCGCTCAATATCGTTGCAGCGATAATAGGAAGCGCAGCATTTTTTGCTCCCGAGATGGTGACCGTGCCACTGAGCTTATTACCGCCGTTTATTTCTAAATAATCCATTTTTATTCCCTCTGTAAGTGATGGGATATTTTAGCCTAAGAATGGTTAAATATCCCAATTTAATAAGAATTTCTGATAATTGGTCATTTTTACATTAATAAATAGAAAAATTAATATTATTTAATGTTCATATTATGTTATCTAAAGTACAATATTTTCTAATATGTACTTTTATGTTCTGTCATTTAAAGTAAAACAAGGGAAGATCAATGTCTAGTAGTTTAGATAAACTAAGAGCACTCACAAGCCGTTTGGAAGAGAAGCTTGAGAGTAAGAAAAGCGAAGAAACGCGTAATAAAGTGGAAACTTCGCAAGTCGAAGCTCCCAAAGCTGAAACTCCCAAAGCTGAAACTCCCAAAGCAGAAGTGCCGACAGTCTCTCCAAAAGCAGAAACAGTGGTTCCCGCAGTTACTGTTCCCCCTGTCACTGCAGCAGTACCTGTAAAGCAAAAAACAGGGAAGAATGAAAGTTTTGAAGATGTACGTTCAAACAATATAGAGAGGGTGGAAGCACTCTACAAAAAATTGAGAATATTTGAAAAGTCTCCCGATTTCAACAATATTTTTATGTATAAAGCCATGAACCTTTCGGGTATCGGACTCAAAGAGGAAGATTTTGCCGAAGTGCGTGAAGGGAAGTATATTCAAGTTATTGCCATTACTTATGAGCCGGACAAGAACGGAAAGAAAAAAGCTAAAAATATCTCTTTGGGGTATTTTGGAAAAGCAGAAACACTCGATAGTACTTTGAAGAATGAAATTATTGAATTTGTCTTACGCTGGCGTTATGAGAAAGCTTTCCAGAATGTCGAGCATTATAAAGACCTGATCGCCAGAGTGGACGTTCCCGCCACCACACTTTTTTAACTGAACCCTCTGAATAACCTAATAAAAATATGCCTGGTTTTTGTTGACAAACAGTTAAATATAAAGTAGTATCTCAATACCAAAACTTAAAGGGAAAATAGAATGAATAAAATGACTTTAATCGCAATGATAGCAGGAGCAGTAGTATATACAGGTTGTGCTGGAACTACAGGGGCAACAACAGATGGTATGCAAAGTAAAGTAGAAGACCGTATGCAAGAAAAAACAACAGATAAGATGCTTAATAAAGTAGGGCTTCCTGGTATGAAAAAAGAGAAAACAACACAAGAGAAACTTACAGATGTAGCTACAGGAAAAACATCTGCAACGGACATGGCAACAGATATGGCTGTCGATAAAGCAGCTGATATGGCTTTGGAAAAAGCAGGTATCTAGTAACTTCTTCTTCCCATCCCTTTTGATGGGAACGAGGGTAATTTAGCTATGGATCTTCCAGATATTTTATATTTTGGTTTTTATGGACATGGTACAGTGGATCCGAATGGTTCAATTCATAAAACATTTGGGAAAACTTCTTCTTTCCCTTCCTCTTTTTACGCCTTTACCTAATAAAACATTTGTTACAATCGACTTCTAAATTAACAGAGGACCAGCCATGCATCTTGATCTTACCCCGGAAGCACTTTTAGTACAACTCGGATACACCAGAAATGAGCAGACTTTACAGCAAATGAATAATATTATTGCCAATACGAAAGACTTTGACAAGTTTTCTCAGCACTTGCCGTCTTTTAATGATGCCTTGGCCATTGAGAAGGGTTTTATTGCGATGTCCAATTCCGAAGATCATCTTAAGATAAAATGTGACGAGGACAGCAATGCCGACAACCTTTCTGCCTTTACCGAACTGGTCAAACACTGGGCAGAAAAATACAAACTTCAATTACAAAAAGTTGAAGGTAAAAACACTTATTACATTCTTGGTCAATTTTAATTGCCATTAACCTCGCTCAACGCAGAGCAGCTTTCTGCTGCAACTGCACCCCTTGGACACAACCTCATTATTGCCTCTGCCGGTACAGGTAAAACATCAACCATCGTTGGTCGTATTGCACATTTGCTTCATACGGGAGTAGAGCCTTCGAAGATACTTCTGCTGACCTTTACGAACAAAGCGGCAGGGGAAATGATAGCCCGGCTGGAGCGCTACTTTCCCAAAAAAGTGGTTTCTCAAATTGAATCGGGTACTTTTCATGCCGTCTCTTACCGCTGGCTTAAAGAGTTACACCCCAATTTGGCACTCAAACAGCCTTCAGAGTTGAAAACACTGTTTCGCAGTATTTATGAAAAACGAAACTTCGAACGGATGAACCTGCCTCTGGCACCTTTTTCGGCTACCTATCTGTATGAAATGTATTCGCTCTACCAAAATGCTTCTCTGGAAGGTTTCGATGTCTGGTTTTTAGAGAAGTATCCGGAGCATGAAGTCATTATGGATGCCTACATGGACATTGCCAGAGAGTTTGAACAGGAGAAGATAGACTATGGTTTTGCATCGTTCAATGACCTTCTTCTACGTATGAAAAGTCACCTGGAAGAGCATACCATCCATTACGATGAAGTACTGGTTGATGAATATCAGGATACCAACACACTTCAGGGTTCACTTATAGACACACTCAAACCCTCATCACTCTTTTGTGTGGGAGATTACGATCAGAGTATTTATGCCTTTAACGGTGCCAATATTGAAAACATTGCAACTTACTCAACACGCTACAAAGATGCACAAGTCTTTACCCTGAAGACCAATTACCGCTCGACAGCGCCTATCTTGTCTTTGGCGAACCGTGTGATAGAGCGTAACGAGCGTATTTACCCTAAAAAGCTGGAAGTAGGGCGTCACGGCAAGACACACCCGCCACGTCTTTTGATGTACAATGACTTGTTTGAACAGTACAAGTCCATTGCCGATACCATTAAGCATACCCACGTTCCCAATGATCAGATCGCAGTCATTTTCAGGAACAACTCTTCTGCAGACGGGATAGAAGCCTGCCTTCGTGAAGTCGGCATACCCTGTAAACGAAAAGGGGGAACAAGCTTTTTTGATGCCAAAGAGATCAAGTTCTTACTTGACCTGCTTTCGCTTATGGTCAATCCCAAAGATATGATGGCTTTCATACATGTCTTTGAGTATGCTTCAGGCGTAGGGTCTGCACTCTCAAAAGAGTTCTTTCAGTGTTTCCTGCATTTTGGGAACGGCTCTTTTATGCAGGGAGTCCTCTACCCGCAGGTGCATGACCTTCCCAAACTCAACCCGAACAAAAATGTACAGCTTGGTCTTTTTGACGATGACCATGAGATCGGTTCAGCCACACGTTTTAAACACTTGGACCTGCAGCCCCATATTTATGCCCATCCGCTGCTGAAACATCCAAAGATCATACAGGACGGAGTCAAATTCTTTAAAAACTTCCATGTGCTTATGACTTCCGTACGGGGAGAAGAGAACCCTGCACAAATTCTTCGTACCATGATCACTTCAGACCTTTATGGAGGCATTGTAGAGATGCTTTCCACCCAGAGAGGTCGTTTGAAGTCAGGAGAAGTGGATGAAGAGAAGAAAAAACAGGCCAGAGAGCGCATAGAGCGTAAAGCCAAACTCCTTTTAGACCTCTCACGCCAGTACAGAGAGTTGAGACGTTTTGTCAACGCCATGGTACTTGGCGGCGGAGAGTTGAGTGAAGGTGAGGGGGTCAACCTTCTGACAGTACATGCCAGTAAAGGGCTGGAGTTTCCCGAAGTCTTTGTGGTCGACCTTGTTGACGGACGTTTCCCCAACAGAAAAATGATGAGCAGCATTGAAGAGGAGCGTAGGCTCTTTTATGTGGCAGTGACCCGTGCGAAAGACAAACTTTACCTTTCTCTCGCAAAGTTTGACAGGGTCAAAAAAATAGACTACAAACCTTCACAGTTCCTGCATGAAGCCGGACTTGTCAAAGGGGAGTTCGTCGAACCGGAAGTCAAAGAGAAAAGAAAAAAGAAAGATCAGTAGTCTGTTCTGTCGGGATCCTCATACCATTGCGTAAACAGTATGTGACATGCTTCATTTGGGGTATGGACAAAAGAGATCGGATCTTTTTTCTTGCCTAAAATGATTTCGCTGATGAACTGGTCATCAAAGCCTATTGCCGCTGCATCTTTTTTGGTATTGCAGTAATAGACCGTGTCAATGTGTGCCCAGTGAATGGCTGAAAAACACATGGGACAGGGCTCACCTGTGACATAAAGCGTACAGCCTTTCAGTGAAAAATCTTTTAATATTGCAGAAGCCCGGCGTATAGCCATGATCTCGGCATGTGCCGTAGGATCATTGCTTTTCACTACTTCATTATGTCCGCGGGCGATCACCTTTCCCTCTTTGACAATGACGGCTCCGAAAGGACCGCCGTCTCCTGCTTCTATGCCCTTTTTGGCTTCTTCCCATGCCGACTGCATGAAGTGATGCATCTTAGTTACTCCAGCGTTTGTCACGAATACTCATTTGTCTACTGTGATCATCGACGGCAATATCAAAGAGATCGATCTCTTTAATGAGGTTACTCAGCTTCTTGTATCCGTAGTTCACCGGGGAGAAGGAGGTAGAATTGTTGATGTATTTCCCTACTTCGGAGAGATTTGCCCAACCATACTCATCCATCGTATGATCGACGGCATTTCTCAGTACATTCACCAGCCAGGTATCCTGACGCATCTCTTTTGAAGTTTTGCGTATGGTGTCATTGTCTACTGCCACTGCGGTATCTGCATTTGTCTGTATGACAGAGGTCTTCATCAGTTTTTCCGTAAAAATGAACTGGGAACAGGCTGCCATGAAAGGTTTGGGTGTTTTCTTCTCACCAAATCCGAAAACCTTGATACCTTCCGCCTGTACACGCATTACCACGGGGGTAAAGTCAGAGTCCGAGGTGGCAAAGGCAAAAGCATCGATGTCTTTGGTATGCAAAAGATCTATGGCTTCAATGGTCATAAGAATGTCAGTGGCATTCTTGTTGCGTGAGTAGTCAAACTGCTGTATAGGCTTAATGGCAAACTCCAAAAGCTTCTCTTCCCAGTTCTTCAAATTGTCTTTCGTCCAGTTCCCGTAAGCCTGACGGATGTTCACCACGCCGTACTTGCTCAATTCGTTAATGATCCCCTCGATCGCTTTGTGGGAGATGTTGTCGCAGTCTATAAAAAGTGCGATGTGGTCTTCATTTTTTGCCATGTTTATCCTTCATTTATCTGTGTTTTATTTTATCTGTTTTTTGTTTCTAATTCATTTAGCCATATCTGCATATCTGCATCACTCGGCATCTTCCAGTCTGCTCTTGGACTGAGAGAAATGGTTCCTACTTTGGGACCATCTGGCATACAGCTTCGCTTAAACTGCTGTGTGAAAAAACGTTTCAAAAAGAGCTTTAGCCAGGACTTGATCGTCTCTTCATCGTATTTAGTATCAAAGGCTATAGTCGCCAAGTGTAAGATCTTACCTGGCTTTGCTCCGTACTTAATGAAGTGATATAAAAAGAAGTCATGAAGCTCGTAAGGCCCAACGATCTCTTCTGTCTCCTGTACAATTTTATCATCATTATGAGGCAGCAGTTCCGGGCTGATAGGGGTATCTAAAATATCATCAATGATCGCAGTGATCGCTTCATTGGATTTGAAGTACTCAATGACATACTTGATGAGTGTTTTGGGTATGCCGGAGTTGAGGGCATACATACTCATATGGTCGCCGTTGTAAGTGCTCCAGCCCAAAGCAATTTCGCTCAAGTCTCCTGTACCTATGACCAGTCCACCCTCTTTGTTCGCCAGGTTCATGAGTATGGAGGTTCTTGCACGTGCCTGAACATTCTCATAGGTCACCGAATGTTCTTCTTTGTCATGCTCTATGGCTTCAAACTCTTTGAGTGAAATATCGTTGATATCAACGGTTTTAAGTGTCACACCTAACGCTTCACAGAGTTGTACAGCATTTGACCTGGTTCGGCTGGTGGTACCAAAGCCCGGCATGGTCACAGCAATGATGTTTTGAACATCCCAGTTCATGATCTCAAAAGCCCTGTAGGTTGAGAGCAGGGCAAGGGTAGAGTCCAGTCCACCGGAGATACCAATGACCGCCTTTTCAATATGCGCATGACTCATACGTTTAATAAGCCCATGTGCCTGAATATGGACGATCTCATCACATCTATGCTGTTTGTCTGCATGCTGTGACGGTACAAATGGGTGAGCATTGATCTCTCTTTCTATTTTTGAGATTGAGGGAAGTGTTCCCACTTTAATGGTTCTTGTTTTCTTTCTTCGACCATCGCTGTAACTCGACTCATTGAGACGCAGCCATCGCAGACGTTCCAGGTCGACATCGGCAGTAATGAGAGAGTTTTCAAGAGTGAAACGTTCATTTTGAACCAAAGTACTGCCATACTCCGAAATAATGCTGTGTCCACCATAGACGGTATCGGTACTGGACTCTCCCACGCCGGCAGAAGCATACACATAGGCAGCCATACAGCGTGCGGACTGGGTACGTACCAATTCTTCACGGTATTCATGTTTACCGATGAGTTCATTGCTGGCAGAGAGGTTAAAGAGCAGGTTGGCACCATTGCTTGCCATATGGTTACTCGGAGGCGTCACAGCCCAGAGGTCTTCACAGATCTCGACACCAAAGGTCATGTCTGCCTTGTCTCTGAAGAGCAGGTCCACACCAAAAGGTACTTCTTCATCCAGCAATTCTACGGAAGTACGTACAATGTCTCTGCCCGAAACAAACTGACGTTTTTCGTAGAACTCTTTGTTGTTGGGGAGGTATGATTTTGGCACAATACCTAACACTTTTCCATTTTGAAGGACAACAGCACAATTGTAAAGCCTGTCAGCTTCAAGCACTGCTATACCGAGTATCACAAGGGTATTGATATTTTCTATATTATTTAATATATACTGCAAAGATTCATTTTGTGAAGAGAGAAGGGTCTGGTTTAAAAAAAGATCACTGGCGGTGTATCCTGTAAGCGTAAGCTCTGGAAATACAACAACACTGACCTCTTTGGCGTGTGCTTCTTTAATGAGTGTTAACACTTCTTCAGCATTCTTCTGCGGGTTTGCTACGGTTGTTTTATGAACAGCTGCGGCAACTCTGTAATATCCGTACATATATTTCCTTTATTTGGGTACCCACAAGGGGCACCCCTACAATATATAATGATCCTGTAGGGGCAATCCCTTGTGGTTGCCCTTGTTCAGGTGCACACAAAGAATCCCCATACAAAGGTTAATATTAATCTCTCGAAGCTACCACTTCAATAGACTCTATCGCATCATTCTGCTCAATATTGTCAAGCACCATGAAAGAATCTGTATCATCTTCTTCAATGGCACCAAATACTGTGTGTACACCGTCCAGGTGAGGCGTTGGTACAAAGGTAATGAAGAACTGGCTTCCACCCGTGTTCGGTCCTGCGTGTGCCATAGAGAGAGTTCCTCTTCTGTGTGGCTCATGGCTTGTATCTGTTTCACAGTCAATCGCCCAGTCCGGTCCGCCTGTTCCAGCCATAGCAGGGTTTCCTGCTGGTCCTGAGTGCGGGCAGCCGCCCTGTGCCATGAATCCTGGTATTACTCTGTGAAATGCCAGGTTGTTGTAAAAACCTTCGCTTGCAAGGTGTGCAAAGTTTGCTACGGTGTTAGGTGCAGCATCAGGGTATAGTTTTGCCCAGATCGTTCCTTTGCCTGTGTTGATTTTAGCGTATTGGTATGTTTCCATCACATCTTGTGGTATATCGTATCTTTTTGTCTTTTTTCCAAACATCTGTGTTTAGTCCTTAGTGAGGCTCAATTGAACCATTTATTAATTTTAAGGTATTATTATACCTATTATTATTTAAGGGCATCTCTAATAGTGTTATTAGAGGTGCCCTAACGTAAAACTAAGGATTAGCACAATGGAACTATGTGTCGCACTCGATCTCCCTTCCGCAGAAGAAAACCTGGCTCTCGCAGAATCTCTCAAAACATACAATGTCTGGATGAAAGTCGGATTCCGTGCCTATATCCGTGACGGAAAGCCTTTTATTGAAGCACTCAAAAAGATCAACCCTGACTTTAAAATATTCCTCGACCTCAAACTCTACGACATTCCCAATACCATGGCAGATGCAGCAGAAGAGATAGCCAAACTGGGTGTAGACATGTTCAACATTCATGCTTCAGCAGGTTCTGTCGCCATGAAAACAGTGATGGAAAGACTCTCTAGCTATGAAAACAGACCTTTGGTACTTGCGGTAACGGCACTCACTTCCTTTGATGAAGAGCATTTTCAAAAAGTGTATGAAAAAAGCATCAATGAAAAAGCAGAGCAGTTTGCAAAAATGTCTTACGAAAATGGTTTAGACGGTGTGGTCTGTTCCACCTTTGAAAGCAGTGCCATTAAAAATGCAACGTCAGAAAAGTTTTTGACACTTTGTCCCGGAATACGTCCATTTGGTGAAGATGCGGGAGATCAGCAGCGTGTGGCAACCCTTGAATTGGCTGCGAAAGAGGGTGTTGACTACCCTGTGGTAGGAAGACCCATCTATAAAGATGCAGACCCGCAGGGGAAAGTCAGACAGATACTTGATGTGATCTCTAGTTTTTAGAAATATCCCGTTTTACCTTGGTATGATGTACCGCTTTTTCCATGTGTGTGACCATAAAATAGGCACCTGTGGCAAAAAGTGCAAGGATAAGTAAGGGGGCAAATTTTTGAAACATTATAAAATTCCTGAATATTTTTTAAAATCATACAGTAAAGTCCTCATTTTTAAGCTTTAGTTTAAGGCAAATTCATTATAATCTCATCCACAAAACACATGGAGAAGTGGGAGAGCTGGCTGAATCCGCGCCCCTGCTAAGGGCGTGTAGTCGTAAGATTACCGAGGGTTCGAATCCCTCCTTCTCCGCCACTAATCACTTTCGAATAAATTAAAAATACACCACAAACAATATCTACAGCACCTTACAAAAATTTCAATCCAAAAAACATTACAATTTGACAGACTTTTAACCTTTCTCTTCCTATCTTGCTAGAATCTGTTATGAATGAATTTAAAACCATACTTATCAAATTGAAAGAGATCCTGGCTTCCGGCAGCAAAGTAAAAGTGTTGGACAAGGACATCGCTGTGGCACTCAACATAAAGCCTACGACACTGGCTTCGTATAAACGTAGAGACAAGGCACCGTACAGGGCTATTCTTACGTATTGTCACGATAACCGTCTGGATGTACGTAAGATTTTGTTTGATGACAAGATGCCTATTGTGAGTTATCCTGATGTCACTGTTGTTGAGGGTAAGGTGCGGGTGAAGTATTTTAAGACTTTAAAATCGTATGAAAGATACCTATAAAATTGAAGCGATTTTTTCATATTTCCTTGTTTATATGTGTGATCCCCCTGTGTGTCGTTTCACTTAAAACAGCTTTTTTGACTCAGAAAAAAATATTAGAGGTGCCCTAAAGTACTTTTCCTATAAAATCATTAAATATTTTCATGAAACAAAGGGATAGAATGAAGTTATCTAAAACCATTAGTATGGCTGCTTTGGCTGTACTTGGCTGTTCATCAATATCAACAGCAGAGACGGTCGTAAAAGGGCCTATTGTAAGGCATATGGCTCTAAATCCAGGGCTGAATGCACAAGTTCAGATCTTACCGATGATGAAGAACCCTCATCGTAGACACTATACCATAGAGACACTGCCCGATAATGCCACGCTTTATTATGAGGGAGAGCCTATCACCTCGGAAGGTTTCACGCTGATGGATGCTAATAAAGTGACTGTCGACCCTGATGATGGTGATGTGACCGTGCTTTTCTCCTATACATCGACCGATACTGATGGCAGGGTTTCCAAACCTAGAAGTATCATTATGCGTTTTAAAAATTTACATATTGCCGGTACGGTACACCATGACCCTGATGGTAATGCCAGGGTGGATGGAGAGAAAATTTCCAACCTGGATGAAAAGCCACTTTACATCACACTTGTTAATAAAGAAGCGAAAGTACTCTCTTCCAAAGCCCTCTCTCCTGACGGTACATTTATGTTCAGCAACAGCGATGGTATACAGCCAAATACAAACTATGCACTTATCGTCAGTATGGAGAAAAATGTATCTGCTTCTGTTTTGCCTAAAGCGTGGGCAGCTTCTGGTGAAACCGCCAATGCACTTGAGAAGGGTAAGGATGCTCAAAAAGACGGCATAGTTGTCGTGGACCTGAAAGAAAAAGAGATTAAAGACATTGCTTTCGGTTTGGAGATGAGACCTTTGGCTGTTTCCAAAAAGAAAAAGAGAGAACTTAACCCGGGTGTAGACAAGCAGGTGGTTGTGCCAAAACTGGAAGGAAGCGATGCAGAGGATGGTAAAAAGATCAGGTATTTCATTAGCACACTTCCTGGCAATGCCACGGTCTATAATAATGGAAAGAAGATCACTAAAACAGGTGTGGAGATAAAAAAACTCAACAGACTCACTTTGAATCCAGATACGGGTGACCAGGATGTGACTTTAGGGTATGTAACGGTTGACTCTGCGGGTATAAGCTCTTATGAAGCAAGCATTTTCATGTCTTTTGACGGGCTGAGTATTTCCGGTCAAGTCTTTAATGACGGCAATAACAACAGGCTTGTCGATGGGCAGCCCCTTTCAGAGTTAGACGGTCAACAGCTCTATGTGACTTTGCTTGATGAAAGAAATATTGTCCAGGCATCTGTGCCACTTGACAGTAATGCCAGCTTCCACTTTGATGGTACACAAGGAGTTGCACCTGAAGCAACATACCAAGTTCTGTTAAGTACGAAGAAGAATGGCAGAAATTCAGAGCTTCCGGAAGCATGGAATTTCGCTTCAGAAGAGGTGATGGGTAAAAAAATAAAAATAGCCAACCCTAAAGAGGGAAATTTACGGGTGAGTATAGGACATAAAGATATCTCACCTGTCAATTTTGGACTCAATAAAAAGCCTGCGGCTACTGCACTTCCTGTTCTGACACAGCTAAATCCCGGAGATGACATACGTATTGCTGTGCCTACACTGCAAGGTACAGACCGTGAAAATAGCGAGGGACTTACATACAGTATTACCTCTCTTCCTGAAAATGCGAAACTCTACTATGATGAGACGCTTATAGAAAAAGAGGGGTTTGTGGTCACAGACCCGTCAAAGTTGACACTCGACCCTGTAGACGGAGAAGTGAACATCTCTTTTGCCTATAAAGTGACCGATAAAGCGGGTATTGATTCTGAGCCTGTGAAAGTCTTAATGGACTTTAAGGAATTGAGACTTTCCGGACATCTCCTGGATGACGGGAACAGTGATGCGACCGTAAGTGGTGAAGTACTGAGTCATGTGGATGGTAAAAAACTCTATGTGTTGCTGTTGAATGAAAAGAAAGAGCTTCTTGCCTCTAAACCTTTTAAACAAGGAACATTTACCTTTGACGGTAAGGCAGGTGTGAAGCCTGAAAGTACATTCTTTTTAGCGTTGGCAACAGCACCTGAAACTAAAGCTTTTGGCTTGCCTGAAACCTGGAACAGTACGGGTGAAGCCATTAACAGTCTGACGGGTATGAAAGATTCTCATGCAGATGCCGTCATACGTGTGGATGTAGACAAAGAGAGTGTGAGTCAGATCGATTTTGGTATCAATAAACAGCCTGTGGCAGAGAACAAAGAGACGAAGAGTCAGTTGAATCCCGGTTTGGATACGCAAGTCACAGTCCCCATACTTTCCGGACATGACAAAGAGAGTGGTACAAACCTAAGCTATGTCATTGAGTCCGTACCGACACTTGGTACACTCTATTATCAGGGTACAAAAATTGAGAAAGATGGTTTTGAAGTTGAAATACCTGACGGCTTGACACTTGACCCTTACGATTCAGATGTCATTGTCTTGTTTGCCTATGCAGTACGAGATGAAGCAGGCGTACTTTCTGCTCCTGCAAGGGTGAAAATGACGTTTAAAGGCTTAAGAATCTCTGGTCGTATTGTCAATGACGGTGACGGTGATGAGAAGGTGAAAGGGAAGCCTATACGTATTCCAAAGAAGATGAAGCCTTATGCCACACTTTTGGACCAGAACAACAGCATATTGGCGAGTAAGCCTCTGACCCGTGATGCTACTTTCTCTTTTGACGGAAAAGACGGTGTGCGTCCTCATGCAGACTTTTCTGTGGTGATCTCTTTGAAAAGGAATGCGATAGAACCTCTTCTCCCTTCGCAATGGGCCGAGAGTGGTGCGCAGAGTGGAGATGTCAAAGCAAGCCAGAGTGACGGCAAACTCAATGTACACGTTTTTGAAGAAAATGTAGACAAAGTGACGTTTGGTATTAACAAAAAACCGACGGCAGAGGATAAAAAAGCCAAAAGCCAGATAAACCCGGGTGGTGAAGCCAGAGTAGATGTGCCTGTCCTTAGTGGTCACGACAGAGAGAGTGGTACGCATTTGCGTTATAGAATAAAATCTCTTCCTGAAAATGCAGTCTTATACAATAAAAACAAGCCGGTTTCTCTGGATGAGTATGTGGATCCAAAGGCGTTAACACTCAATCCAAATGATGGAAAGCAGGATGTGAAATTTACCTACGTGACAGTTGACCCGGAAAATATTCAGTCTGATCCGGCAGAAGTGACGATGCAGTTCAGGGGAGTGAGTATTTCCGGAAAAGTCCTGGAAGACTTTATTCTTGATGGCTTGGTAGAGAGTGTCACAGGTATAGATAATGCCAATATTAAACTCTTTGTGACCCTTTTAAATGATAAAGATGAAGTACTGACTTCTGTACCGGTTCAGAAAGACGGCAGCTACCTCATAGATGAAAGTAAAGGGGTGAATGCCCATACCCGTTACAGATTGGTACTGAGTAAAGAGGCCAATGCAACACACTCCGTGCTTCCTGATGGCTGGAACCATGCCGATGGTGAGAATATTAACTCTTTGGGTAAAGGGAATGACGGAAAAGCAGATGGTATGATCGATGTGATGGTTAAAGATGGCGACCTTAAACAGGTAGATTTTTCTATGAACTTTTTGATCCAATAATATGTCAATTTGACATCTGCAAGGAGGTGGTTTATGTTCATTCATGTCGATATTGACAGTTTTTTTGCCTCTGCCGAACGCTCCGTTGATCCCTCATTAAAAGGCATTCCTATTGCCGTAGGAAGCCGCAGCAATCTTGAGATCTTTAGTAAAAAACGCAGCAATATCAGACTGATGAATGAAAATTCTGGTGCCTTTGTGACCCCCGTATTTTACAGTGACAAAAAGAGAACGTTTGAGAGCTATTTTGTAGATGAAACAGAGGGACGCAAAAAAATAAGAGGCATCATTACCACGGCCAGTTATGAAGCAAGAAGCTTCGGGGTGAAGACAGCTATGCCCATAGCACAGGCTTTACAGCTTTGCCCAAAGATGACGGTCATTCCTTCCAATTATCCGCTTTATCATAAACTCTCCCATCAGATACACAGTTTTATGATGGCCCATATACCTTTGGTAGAGCAGTACAGCATTGATGAATTCTTTGGAGATGTTTCAGGATGGATTGCTGAAGATGAAGTATATGATTTTGCGAAGTCTCTGCAGGAAAAGATACTTGAAAAGTTTGATATTCCTGTCTCCATCGGTATTGCGAAAGCAAAGTGGATCGCTAAACTGGCGACAGAGTCAGCCAAGCCTTATGGTATTTTCGAAGTGAAAGATATTGATGCCTATATTGAAATGCTGCCCATTAAGGCATTTCCCGGCATAGGAAAAGGTTTTCAGGAACGCCTGGGAAAGTACTACATTGCAACACTTGGCGATGTGAAGCGGCATAAAACCCTTTTGTACAGCTGGAAAAAGCCGGGTATACAGCTTTACCACAGGGTGACCGGTACGGACAATGAAGTCATAGAGAGCAGGGGAGAGAGAAAGTCCATAGGAATAAGCCGTACTTTTGATGCCATAGATGATGCCAATGAGGTGAAAAGGCGCATGATGATCATGGCAAGGCACATCGTCTATATGGTCATAGAGATAGGGGCCAATCCGACAACATATTATTTGAAGATAAACTATGAATATGGAGTAAAGGCTAAAAAAAGCGAAACAGTTAACAGAATTTTTTCAGAAAAGCTGTTTAAAAATATACTCTCAAATATGTATGAGGAAATTTCCCATGCCGGAAAAGGTGCGGTCAAACTCTCCTTGAATGTGTCAAATTTTACTTCTCAACACACAAAAACACTCTCTTTACTTGATCATGATGAAGATCTTCTTCATCATACTTTGAGTCTGGAAATACAGAAAATGAGAGAACGTTTTGGGCTTGACATCATTAAAACAGCAGATGAACTTTGATCTTTTAGAAAATACTTTTAGAAAATAATCTAAACTAATAAAAATAAATTTTATGTATAATGATACTTATGAAAAAATACCTGGATATGTTATCAAAACTATTTCATTATAAACATATAGATGAATCGATGGTTTCACGACTGTATGCATTGTCTCAAAAAAGTTTAATTGCACTGATGCTTTTTCCTTTAGTACTGATGTACTATTTATATCCGACACTTGGGTTGTCGATCGTAATATGGTGGGCCGTATTTATGTCTCTTACCTTCGTGAGGCTTTATTTGGCTTATCTTAAGAAAAATGATCTGATAAAAATGCAAATGCTGACCTGGTATAAACTTTTTGTATTTGCTTCCTTCCTGACAGCCACACTCTTTTCCCTGCTCGGAAGTTTTGGACTTCTTTATCTCAGTGAAGTGCAGCAATTGCTGGTTGTGACTTCATTGATAGGCTTAAGTGCCGGTGCAATGACTTCGCTGTTCCCCGATATCCGTATTGTCATTGGTTACACTGCTATTATCCTTACACCGATCATTGTGTCACTTCTATTGCTTGGTGGCAATGTCCATCTCATTTTAGCTTTACTTGTGGTTATCTATTTTATCACCCAGATCGCTATTATTTTGAATACCTATAAACAAAACAGTGAATTGGAAAAACGTAAAGAAGAGATCTACGAGGAACAGCTCAAACTGCTTAAAAAAGAAGAAGCACTGGATTACTTTTTTAAACAGGCACCCATAGGTATATTCTCTTACGATATGAATATGATCGTTACAGACTGCAATGATGCTTTTTTAACGCTTTTCGGTATTGAAAAAGAAGAAGTCATGGGAAATGATCTACGGGATCTCCCGGGCAAACGTCCCATAGCTGTACTCGAACAGGCACTGGTGGAAGCAGAAAGTTATTCAGGCCCTTATATTTCATTGAAGGGACTGGAACTATGGATCAAAGCACAATGTTTTCCTGTACATAATGATGAGGAGCAGATCGTGGGAGGAATCTGTCTGATAGAGAACAAGACAAAAGAGCAGAAAGCACTTAGTGACCTTCAGTATCTCGCACTGCATGATCCGCTTACATCTCTGTTGAACAGACGGGGGCTAAAAGAGTATGTCAATGATTTTTTCAGGGAAGAAAAACATCAGAGTATGTACTCCATACTGGTCTATCTTGACTTGAACAAATTTAAAAACATCAATGACTCACTGGGACATAAAGCAGGTGATAAACTGCTTATATCGATCTCCAACCGTTTAAAGACGTCTGTCTATAAATCCTGTCTGGTGAGTCGTTTCGGGGGAGATGAATTCATTCTTGTTTCTCCTTTTATCTCCAATAATAAAGAAGAGGCGGAAAAAGAGTCGAAGCTCTGTATTGAAAGAATTCAGAAAGCATTTGTAAATACATTCGATATTGATGAAATGAAACTTTCCATCAAGACAAGTATGGGTATTGTGATCATTGAGCCCAATGTCCGTAATATTGATGAAATCATACGTTATGCCGACATTGCCATGTATCAGGCAAAAAAAGAGTCCGGAGATTTTATCTCTTATTATGATACCGCACTCGATAAAGAACGAAAAAAGATCTTTACCCTGCAGCATGACATGCTTTATGCAGTGGAAAAGAGTGAATTGAAAGTCTACCTGCAGCCTTTGGTACGCATGAAGAATGATGAACTGTACGCTGCAGAGTCACTGATAAGATGGGAACATCCGACACTTGGTTTTCTTTCCCCCTCAGAGTTCATTCCTCTGGCAATGGAGATCGGCCATATTTCAGAGATCACCTGGTGGATCATAGAAGAGACCTGTGACTACATTCAGAGTCTGAAAGAACGAAATCTTTGGAAACTGAATTACATCTCTATTAATGTCAATGCAAAACAGCTGCTGCTCAATGAGTTTGTCGAGGCACTTTTAAAGATACTGAAAAAGTATGATCTTAACAGTTCGGACATTATGATAGAAATTACAGAACGGTCCATTATTGATAACTTTGATGATACGCAGGAGGTGATCAACCAATTGAAAGAGGAGGGTATCAACTGTGCCATTGACGATTTCGGTACTGGGTATTCGTCTCTCTCTTACCTTAAGAAACTCTCTTTTGATACACTTAAAATAGATATGGAATTCATACGTGATATTGAAACAAGACCGGCTGATATTGCTTTGGTAAAGACGATTCTTGATATTGGGAAACAGTTCCATTACCATATTGTGATCGAAGGGATTGAAGAGGAAAAACAGAAAGAGTTACTGCTTGCCATAGATGAAGACCTGGTCTATCAGGGTTTCCTTTTCAGCAAACCTGTTTCAAAAGAGCTGTTCACTGAAAAGTTTTTAAAGTAGAGAATGGCTAGAAAACGATCTGACCGTCATTCTGCATGCGCATCATAATATTTTTGGCCTTCTCATGTCCCTGGAAAGAAGCTTTTCGGCACCATTCAATGGCCTTCTCCTTGTCCTCTTCACACCCCAGTCCCATGTCGTAAAGTGCTCCGAGGTTGAACTGTGCCGAAGCATTTCCCGTCATCGCCGCTTTTTTGAAAAGGACATAGGCTTTTTTATAATCCTGCTCTACCCCGCGCCCCTCTTTGAACATGGCCGCTAAGTTGTTGAAGGCATCGATATTTCCTCGTTTTGCCGCCTCTTCATACCAGAATGCCGCTTCGGAGAAATTCTGTTCACAGCCTTCCCCCTCTTCAAGCATAAGTGCCACTTCGAACTGTGCTACAGGCACCTCTCTGGTCGCTGCCTCAAGGTAATTCTCAAAGGCTTTTTTCGAATCCTGGTCTACGCCGAATCCTCTGAAGTAGAGAAACCCCAGGTAGTAGAAAGCGGTTGGCTCTTTGGCTTCTGCCAGTTCTGTATAGAGGGTAAAGGCTTTGTCATACTCTTTGGCGAGTAGGGCATCGTACGCTTCTTTAATTTTGTTTTGCATCATGGGTATCCTTATGGGCGGTGGATGAATCCACCCTACACGTCATACTTTTAAATACTGCGTAGGGTGGGTTTACCCACCATGGTTTGGTTTATTGAAAATTCGCCAGTTCGGCAGAGACTTTATTCATCTTATTCTGGGCATCTTCCAAGGCCTGTCTGTTCTCGGCAATGACCGCTTCAGGGGCATTGGCCACAAAACGCTCGTTGTTGAGCATACCGTTAAGCTTTTGAATCTCTTTTTCAAGCTTCTCCTGCTGACGTGTCAGCTTCGTGATAATAGGCTGCATATCGATCTCACCGGTCGGCAGATACACTTCAAGATTGTCAGAAACATCCGTAATAGAATCCGCCACTTTTGCATCGACAAATGAAATTTCAATGACCTTTCCGAGTTTCTCAATGAACGGCTTGGCCATCTCTGTATCGATCTTCACACCCTCATCGAGTTTGATGTAGGCTTTGTCTATCTTGGAGTTACCCATGTCTATGATGACCTTGGCACGTCTCAGCGCTGTAATGGACTCTTCAATGACGGCGAACATCGCTTCTGCCTCTTCATCTTTGCTGATGGCTTTTGGGAAAGACATGACCATCAGCGACTCTCCCTCTTCGAGTGTCGTACCCGAGAGTTTGTGGTAGAGGTGGTCGGAGATGAACGGCATGAAAGGGGAGACCATTTTGAGTGTCTCTTTAAAGATCGCTCCGAGCTCCACGATGCTCTCTCTGTCCGCTTTGGAGTACTCAATACCCCAGTCACAGAATTCATTCCATACGAAGTTGTAGAGGGTTTTGGCACTTTCGTCGAACTTATAGGTTTCGATGGCTGTTCTTATCTTCTCGACCGCTGTTGCAAGACGGCTCTGCATATAGCGTCCAAGCGGTGTCTTGACTTCGATATCCTTCAATTCAGGAAATGTATCGACATTGAGCTGCAGGTAGTTTGTCGCATTATAGAGCTTGTTGGTGAAGTTCCTGAACTGCTCGAGGTTCTTCTCTCCAAGCTTGATGTCACGCCCCTGAACCGCAAGGTAGGCAAGGGTAAAGCGGATAATGTCCGCAGAGTGCGCCTCGACCATATCGAGCGGGTCAATGACATTCCCTTTGGATTTAGACATCTTCGCGCCATGCTCGTCACGTACCAGTGCATGCATGTAAATGTCTTCGAACGGCAGTTTGCCGGTGAAGTGCTCACCCATCATCATCATACGTGCCACCCAGAAGAACATAATGTCAAATCCGGTGATCAGCAGTGAGTTGGGGTAGAAGTCTTCCATGTCGGTATCGTTATAGAGTTCATGAAGCTTGCCGTTGTTGCCCCAGCCAAGCGGTGACATCGCCCAGAGGGCAGAGGAGAACCAGGTGTCGAGTACGTCAGGGTCCTGTGTCATTTTGTGGCTTCCGCATTTCGGACAGGCTTCCGGCTCATCCGCTTTGTCCGCCCACTGGTGACCGCAGTCGTCACAGGTAAAGACCGGTATACGGTGTCCCCACCAGAGCTGACGGGAGATACACCAGGGACGAAGCTCATCCATCCATGCCGTGTAGGAGTTGATCCAGTGTGCCGGGTGGAAGTTGTTGTGTTTTTTCGTCTCTTTAATGGAGTTCTCAGCGATCTTCTCACTCAGGAACCACTGCTGGGAGATGAAAGGCTCGACAATATTCTTACAGCGGTAACAGTGTCCCACCTGATGCACATGCTCTTCGATCTTGGTGATGTATCCGGCATTTTCAAGTGCTTTGACAATGACAGGACGCGCTTCAAGACGCTCAAGCCCTGCAAACTCACCGCAGTAGTCGTTGAGTATCCCTTTTTCATCAAACACTTTAATGAATTCAAGATCATGTCTTTTCCCGACAGCGTAGTCATTCTGGTCATGGGCAGGGGTTACTTTGACCACACCTGTTCCAAATGTCATATCGACATGTTCGTCGGTGATCACTTTGATCTTTCTGTCCGTCAGAGGAAGCAACACCTCTTTGCCGACAATGTCTTTGTAGCGTGCATCATCCGGGTGTACCATGATGGCAGTGTCTCCGAAGTAGGTTTCCGGTCTGGTAGTGGCTACTTCCAACTCTCCTGAACCGTCAGCGAATTTGTAGATCATGGTGTAGAACTTACCGTTGACCTCTTCGTGCTCCACTTCGATGTCCGAAAGGGCACCGTCGTGGGTACACCAGTTGACCATGTAGTTGTTCTGCGTGATCTGACCTTCGTTATAGAGAGAAACAAAGGCTTCTTTGACAGCCTCTTTGAGCCCTTCATCCATAGTGAAACGCTCACGCTTCCAGGCAGGGGTGACACCGAGCTTGCGCATCTGGTGGACAATGTTCCCGCCGGAAGTCTTTTTTTGAAGCCAGGCACGCTCTAAAAACTTTTCACGTCCCAGTTCTTCTTTGGTCGTTCCCTCCGCCAAAAGCTGTTTCTCCACAATGTTCTGCGTGGCAATACCCGCATGATCCGTTCCCGGCTGCCAGAGTGTTTTAAAACCATCCATACGCTTGTAACGTGTAATGATATCCTGCAGGGTGAAGGTCAGGGCATGACCGATGTGCAGAGAGCCGGTGACATTGGGAGGAGGCATCATGATGGAGAAGGTCTTTGTTTTTCCGTTCTCATCTTTTTCCTGAATACGCTGGTTCCCGTCTATCTCAAAATAGCCGCGCTCCTCACAGAGGGCATAGTATTTGTCTTCGACATCTTTAGGGTTGTAAGTTGCTTTTTTTTCTGTTGTTTCGCTCATATGATCATCCATCTGTTCTGTAATATTGACGCGATTATACCCAAATGGTGCTTTTTCTTTTATGTCACTCCCTCAGGGGGTGCTACAATGCCATTAAGTTAAGGTAATAATATAGCTTGGGGATGCGACTTCAGTCGCATATCAGCGACTGAAGTCGCTGCTCCAAAATTGCTTAGCTTAATGTCATTGAGGGGGTGCTATTATTGATTGTGAATGTAATTTAGTATATACTTCATGCCAAAGATTCATCTTAATCGGAGATACAATGAAAAAAACCTTATTTGTACTGTCTTGTTTGCTTATGGGAACTTCTCTATTGCCTGCAGAAGGCATCAAAAAGCAAGAGCTGCCTGTAAGCCAATTACAAAAACAAAATCGTCATATTGTTAAGCTGGCAAGTGAAGAGATGTCAAAAACACTTCCTCAGACTGTAGACAAATACACCAGACTGATGAAGGTAGAAGGCAAAGATACCACCTTAACCTATGTTTTCGAGATCAACACCGGTGCCAAAAGTGATGAAGCCGTTAGAAAAGAGGACAGAACCCGTATGCAAAAAGCAGTCACTAAGGGTATTTGTCAATCTTCAAAAAGATTCCTTGATGCCAATATTGACATTTCATACCTTTATAACAGTGCTGCAAGTAAAGAGAAACTTTTTCAATTTGATGTGAGTAAGGATAATTGTCCCGAGAATAAAGCAGACTAAAAGAGATGACAATTTATAACCAGGCACTCACAGAACGTATGGAGTTGGCTCTTAGCGGCAGTAAAACTTCCGTTCTGGATTGGCATTTCGAAGGAAATACGCTCTATATCTCTCCCAGTTGGAAAGAGATGCTCGGTTATGAAGACCATGAACTGGAAAACAGTACAGAAAGCTGGCGCAGACGTGTACACAGGGAAGACTTTAGGATCGTCATTTCTCTTTTGCGTGAACAGCAGAAAAGTAAAAGTACGTACTTTGTCAGTACCCACCGTCTCAAACACAAAGAGGGACACTGGGTCTGGGTCTTAGGCCGTGCCAGGATCTTTTTTGATGAGAATGGCAAGAAAATACGCATGATCGGTACCCATACCGATATTACCGAAGAGAAAGAGTTACAACTCAAATACTTTTATCAGTCTCAAATGATAGAACAGATGAATGATTCCGTGACGACGACCGATCTGGAAGGTACCATTGTCAGTTGGAATTCCGGCTCTATCAATACCTTTGGCTACAGTGCTGAAGAAGCCATAGGAAAAAATATTGCTATGCTTTACCAGGAGAAAGACAGAATATTCCTGCCCCGGCATGTTGAGACGCTGATCAGGACAGGAAAGTATAACGCGGACTTCGATCTTGTCACGAAAAGTGATCAACTGGTCCCCATCTCATTTTCACTCTCTCTGCTCCGTGATGTGCACGGTGATCCCATCGGTGTCGTAGGTATCAACAAAGACAATACCCGGCGTAAACAGGCGGAAGATGCCTTGCTTGAACAAAAAGAGATATTCCATTATCAGGCACATCATGACAATATGACCGGACTCCCGAACCGTATCCTTTTTACACAAAGACTGGATGAATCTATTTTACGTACCAGAAGAGGAGATCACGGGTTTGCTCTTTTTTTCATTGATATTGACAAATTCAAAGATATCAATGATTCACTGGGGCATGAAATTGGAGACAAGGTACTCAAAGTCATTGCCAAAAGATTAAGAAATATCATCCGGAAAGAAGATACCCTTGCCCGTTTAAGCGGTGATGAATTTACCATCATTATGGATACGCTTAAAGAGAGAGATGATGCCGCCATGCTTGCCGGTAAAATATTGAAAATGCTGGAAGAACCGATGTCCATTGACGGGCATATTCTCTATGTCACAGCAAGTATAGGTATTTCACTCTATCCTGAACATGCAAGTAATGCCGAGTATCTGCTCAAGTATGCAGATACAGCCATGTACAATGCAAAAGAGGAGGGACGGAGTACGTACCGTTTCTATACTTCGCAAATGACAGAGTCTGCGCTGGAACATTTGAAGATGAAAACTGCATTGAGACAGGGCATAGACAATGAAGAGTTTTTTATTCATTACCAGCCTCAAATAGATGTTGAACAAGATAAACTGATCGGTATAGAGGCACTGTTACGGTGGAACCATCCTAGCAAAGGGCTTCTCTCCCCTGACGCATTCATACTTTTGGCAGAAGAGACAGGCTTGATTGTAGAACTTGACAGATGGATGATGAAAAAGGTGATGCAGCAGTACAGAACATGGAAGAGAGAGGGGCTCGATCCGGGTAAACTTGCCGTCAATCTCTCCATTAAACAGTTGGAAGGTGAGGGCTGTGTCAGTAAGATCAAAGAGATGATGGAAATGTATGAACTCGATGCGGACTGTCTTGAACTCGAGATCACGGAGAGCCAGATGATGAAAAAACCTGAAGAGACTATTTATAAACTCAATCAGATCTCAGATCTTGGTGTGACGATCTCTATTGATGACTTCGGAACAGGCTATTCGTCTCTCTCTCTTTTGAAACGTCTGCCGATCAGTAAACTGAAAATTGACAGGTCATTTGTGATGGATATACCAAATTCATCTGATGATATGGCCATTGTGCAAGCCATTATCGCCCTGAGTAAAAGTTTGAAACTCAAACTGCTTGCCGAAGGTGTGGAGACAGCAGAACAGAAGGACTTTTTACTGGCAAACGGCTGTACCCAAATGCAGGGCTATTATTTCAGTTACCCTCTCTCTGCAGAAGTGTTACGAGAGCAGTTCTTACTCTCCCCGTTTCCAAGTAAGGCTTATGCCGGTCGGTAGTAGCTCATCGAACTTCTGCCGAACTTCTTGCGTTTGATCAACTCAAGTACACCTATGCGTTGAGGCATGTCCAGATTGGTCATATGTTCCACGGTCACCATTTCACAGACATCGGCTTCTATGCTTTCGATCAGTGCAAGGGTCTTGTCGTAAATGTCATCCATGCCGTCACGGGTTGCAAAAGGCGGATCAAAATAAAAGTAGGTTTTAATACCGGTTTTTTTGGCAAGACTGTAGACATTGGAGAAGTTTTCAAAACTGTCTCCGTAAAAGGTCATACAGCGGCTCGGGTCTGTATTTTTAATGTTGTTTTCCAAACAGCGGAATGCCGTTTTGTTGTACTCCATAAAGTAGCAGTTGGCGGCACCACGGCTTAAGGCTTCCAGGCCGACAGAACCGCTTCCTGCAAAGACTTCTACAAAGTTCTTGTCTATGATCTCAAACTGAATGGTATTGAAAAAAGACTCTTTTAAAATGCCTTTTGAACTTCTGGTGGTAGAGATGTCGGGTATCTCTATCTTCCTGCCTTTGAAGTCTCCGCCTATGATGGTTGTCGTAAATATTTTAATTTTTTCTCTCATAGCGCTATTTTATCCTAATCCTTAAAAATTAACGATGGTTTTAAGCGTATTGATGAGTTTACTCGTCTCTTTAATGTCTCTACGCTCTTTTCCAGGTTCTGTCGTGGTAATAATGGTACGCCCTGTAATGAGTTTGGAGCCGTTCTTCTTCCGAATACCCCAGTAGGTATGCATGATGACCGGCTCACCCTTGTATTGACCCAGGTAGAGGACAATATGCCCGGGAACATACAGAAGTGAACGGAAAGGCTCCGCTTTTTGTATGATTGTTCTCTTTTTCTTGCTTTTTGGAATGCCTTTGATGTAAGTACTGCTTCCGTCTTTCGCCTGTTTACTGGAGTTTCTGCGTAAAAAAATACCAAAGGGTCCTAAAAAATCTCTGGTCGTAGCAGAGCAGTCACGACACTCATACCCGCCACCCCAGCCATATGGTTCACCATAAAACTCTTTGGCTAGCAGGGCAACATTTTTAGCCGTGAACGGCAGTGGTTTTTTGGCAATAATACGAGGGGTTTCCACTTTTACTTTATGGACCTTCCCTCTACCGAGAGAGTCTTTTTTAGTGGTCAAATAAGACTTTTTATCTTTGGCAATAGGAAAAAGTGCCCCCAGTTTAACGATGGATGTAGGTTTGTTTTTATCGTTATAGAGGCGCAGGTTGTCTTTAATGGTCATGGCATAGCTGCCTGTCTTGAACTGCTTTATGAAGTCTTTGTTGACCAAGGCGATGTCTGTGATCTTCACCCAGCCAAAAGAGTAGGAAGCCCTTACATATGCCCAACGCCTGTCTTTGGAGTAGTGGGAAATGTAGAGTGGCACATTAATGTGCAGGGCCGAGTTCTGGTTGTAGTCAAAGGGAAAGCCTTCACCCACTCTTTTTGGGTCTCTGTAAAAAGCCGTAGAAGTAGGGAGGGCTTTGACATTGGTACGTCGTATCGTAATGGCCTTGTATCTCTTCGTATCTTTCTTATGCATTTGGGCATTTTGTATCCACTTTTTATAGACATAAGAGGGGATCACTTTTCTGTTTTCTCTGTAAATCTTCCCTTTGGTGATGAAACGTATCTCCCAGCCATAATCTTGTTTTGGAATGTCCAGACGGCTGAGTGTCCAGGGTTTAAAATACTTTTTGTTATAGGCTTTGTCAAGCTTTGCCTGCCTGCTTTTAGAGAAGAGTTTGACCTGCTTTGCATAGTAAGCCGGGTCTTGCGGTATCTTGTGCATGTCAGCCACTTTGCCTTTGGGCATATGGTCGATCTTACTTTTCATTCTATGACCGGGTTTGAGTGTGTAGTCGGCTTGCAGGGCAGAAAAGCTAAAAAGCAGGAGGGTAGAGAGTGCAATTTTTTTAAACATTATTCAATCTTTTTTTGTTTCTATTCTAATACAGATTGGTTAACGATTGGTGTATGTTGCTCCTAAACCAAATGCCTCTCCGAGTTCTATGCTGCTTTCATTAAAAACGGTATCCGTTTCTACCGGATGAGAAGACAAGAGTGCCACGGCATCAAGGTCAAGCATGGTAATACTCTCCGCCTTTGCCGAAGCCACATGTACCCCTGCCAAAACAGAGATGGGTCCTTCTAACATACAACCGATCATACACTTGACCCCGAAACTTTTAGAGAGGTCAGCCAAAGCCAAAGCCTGGCTGATACCGGCTGTTTTTGCCAGCTTGATGTTGACGTAGTCTATGGCCTGCATCTCTAAAAGTCTTTTAGCATCTTTAAGTGAAAAGATCGATTCATCAGCAAGTACAGGCGTCTGCACACGCTCTTTGATGTACTTTAACCCTTCTATGTCATCAGCAGCCACAGGTTGTTCTATGAATTCTGCTATCAAGTCTTTCTTCTCAAGAGAGTGAAGCAAGGAGACACTCTCTTCAGCTGTCCAGCCCTGGTTGGCATCGAGTCTAAGGTTAATCTCATTGCCTAAGGCATTATGAATGGCAAGTACACGCGCTACATCTTTTTTCGGGTCATCCCCGATCTTGATCTTTAATGTGTCATAGCCCAAAGAGACAGCCGATTGTGCATCAGCTATCATTTTATCTATCTCACCCATACTGATGGTGATGTCGGTACGAAAACGGGTTTTACTTCCGCCAAGCATTTTGTAAAGCGGCTGTTTTGCAGACTGTGCTTTTAAGTCATAGAGGGCAATTTCAAGTGCCGACTTTGCCGTTGTGTTCTTAATGATGAGTGTATGTACTTTTTGAAGTATGGTCTCAAAGTCTTCTACTTCTAACCCTATTAGATGCGGCTTTAGAAAGTCAATGGTCGCGTTCATGGAGCCAATGGTCTCACCGGTGATTACAGGCGTAGGCGCACCTTCTCCATACCCCACAGAGCCATCGTCACATTCAACCATGACGACAAGGTCTTCAAGCATCTCTACGCGACGTAAAGAAGTGACAAAAGGGGTTTTGAGTGCTGCTTTGAGTAGGGTGGTTCTAATGTTTGTTATTTTCATCTAGACAAGTACTTCGTAGCTTTCTATGTCACGTAAAGTAGCTGAAAGTGTTTTGATCTTCTTTGCCAACGTGTCTCTTTGGCTTTTAATGGCACCTTCTTCAACATCATCCAGAGCATATTCGAGTTTTTCTGCAAGTGCTTTATACTTTTTAAGCAAGAGCTCTTTCTCTTCACTATACTTCTTTTTGTTATCTATGGCAAATTGTTCTTCATCAGTTAATGTACGCATGGTCATCCTTATGAACTTATTTTAGTATAAAAGGTGTTAAGGGTAATTGACTGTTTGTGGAAGTATTTCTCTTAGATACCGACGAAAAAAGGAGGTTTCTCGATGGGTAGTCGATCAACAATGAACTTTGTTAAAAAAGGAGGAAGAATAAAAAGTTTCTTGCCGATATCTAAGATACAGGAGAATTATAATCTAAATAAGATAAATTTAGTCTTAATTAAAACATCTTTTTTGTAAAAAAGACAAAATTTCTCTTATTTATTTAGCAAACCAGCCAGTTCTCCATCATATATATCTCCTCTGTTGCCGGCATAGCCTTCCATCCATGGCTTTCGAGGTACATCATCTTATTTCCAAAATATCCCACTATATATTTCTCTTTATAGATGGGAAAGGTACCCGAATGCAACATAGCAAAGATATCTTCATGGTTTTTTGCCCTTTCATAATAGGAAAAGTCAAAACTGTGAAGCGACATGAGTGCCGTCTGAAGCATCTCATTTTTATGCATAGAGCTGGACAACACATAATAAGCAGGATACGCCACAGCAGGATCATCCAACAGGTCACAAATATAGAGACGTTCTTTTTTCGTAATCATTCAGCACCCCAAAACCAATAAATATAAACCCTAATATTTCCAACAATCACATCCCATAAATTCCTTTCAAATAACCCCCTATAAAGCCCTAAAACAAGGGCTTTGAGAG
>JALSUP010000090.1 GCA_027071315.1 Sulfurovum sp. | reverse complement strand
AGAACCTGAAGTCAGCATCTCTCCACCGTTTCTTACCAAAATGGCTTTGACATTGGCAACGGTTCTTGTGTTGTTGTCGGTAGCACATTCGATGATCATCTGGACACCGTGGTGCGCCTTTACATCATAGGTAAGCTCTTTAATGTCTGCAAGATCTTTTGCTGCTGCTCTTTTGATCGCTGCATCAATGTTGTCTTTTGGCATATTCTGTGCTTTGGCATTGAGGATAGCAGTACGAAGTTTTGGGTTCATGTCAGGGTCCATACCGCCTTCTTTGGCTGCCATGGTGATGATCTTTCCAAGTTTAGGGAAAACACGTGACATTGTTCCCCATCTCTTCATTTTTGCTGCTTTACGGTATTCGAACGCTCTACCCATATTTGGATCCTTCTTGCTAAATTATTGCGTGTATTATACTCCTATAACCATTAATGTAGGGTGCGTAATCACGCACCTTTTATGACTCTTGGTGCGTGATTACGCACCCTACGGTTGAATTTTAAGAAAGTGTAGTTACTATTATTGTATGAAATTAAACGAAATAAAACTGACCAACCCCTACCTTGACCTGCCTGCCGAGTGCCATGACCGGGTGAAACCTTCACCCCTGACAGAGCCTTTTCTCATACATGCCAACGCATCCGTTGCAGAGATGATCGGTCTGGACAAAGAGGAGCTGAACACGGAAGCTTTTGTAGACTTTGCCAATGGTGCCTATGCTCCGGAAGGTTCCGATACCTTTGCCATGTGTTATGCCGGACATCAGTTCGGTTTTTTTGTAGAGAGACTGGGAGACGGAAGAGCCATTAACATCGGTACGCTTAACGGCTATCATCTACAGCTCAAAGGGGCAGGACAGACGAAGTATTCGCGTTCGGGTGACGGGCGTGCTGTGCTGCGCTCCTCTATACGTGAGTACCTGATGTCCGAAGCGATGCACGGACTGGGCATTGAGACAACCAGGGCTCTGGCGCTCATTGGCTCGAAGCATTCGGTGTACAGACAGGAATGGGAGAAGGGTGCCATAGTTCTGCGTGTCTCACCTTCCTGGGTACGTTTTGGTACTTTTGAATACTTTGCCCATAAAAAGAAGTACAAAGAGTTGGAAGCTTTGGCGGACTATGCCATTGCCGAGTCTTATCCTCATCTGGTCGGGGAAGAGAAGAAATACTACTATATGTTTGTCGAAGTGGTAGGTAAGACGGCTCGCCTCATGGCAGAGTGGCAGGCTGTCGGTTTCAACCACGGGGTGATGAACACGGACAATATGTCCATACACGGACTCACCATCGACTACGGTCCTTACGCCTTTTTGGATGACTATGACTTCAACTTCATCTGCAACCACACTGACCAGTACGGACGCTACAGTTTTGGAAGCCAGCCCAACGTGGGAGAGTGGAACTTAAACGCACTCATGGTCGCCCTGGCACCGCTGATCGATACGGAAGAGATGCAGAAGGTGATGGGGCACTACAGCAAGTTCTACACAGAACATTACCTTTCGCTCATGACCAAAAAACTGGGTCTGGATGAACGCAGAGATGAAGATCTGGCGCTCATTAAACATCTTCTGGGTGTATTGCAGGGTCTCTCGATAGACTATACGCTCTTTTTCAGAACATTGAGCCGTTACAGCGGAGACAGAAAGGCACTGTTGAAGATCGGTCTCTACCACACCCCTATGAATGACTGGCTCGATGAATACGACAAACGTTTGACAGAGAACACTTCGAGCACAGAAGAGAGACAGGCAAACATGCTGAAGTCCAACCCTAAATACGTACTCAAAAACTACATGTTGCAGCAGGCTATCGACGCAGCGGAAGAGGGAGACTACCACCTGGTCGACGCACTTTTTCAAATTGCACAGGATCCTTATGCGGAGCATGAAGTCTTTGATAAATGGGCAGCTGCTACGCCGGATGAATTAAAAAACAGAAAACTGAGTTGCTCATCGTAATATGGAACCAAAGTTTATATTTCGGGATTTGGGTTGACAGGTGCAGTAAAGTATGATAAAATGTATGAAGTTTAATCATAGGAGATTTATATGCTTAGAAAAACAATTTCGATTGATGAACATCTTTATCTGGAGTTGGAAAAAGAGGGTGTTTTAGAGCATTTTAAAAACTTTTCTGACTTGGTATCGAACTCTCTTCAAAAGACGATAGAGTCCATTAAAAAAGAAAATTACAGAAAACAGATAGAAGCAATGGCAAGTGATCCTTTAGTATTAGCCGATATTGAAGAGATACAGGAAGATTTTAAGTACGCAGACGATGAA
This sequence comes from Sulfurovum sp., assembly GCA_027071315.1. Taxonomy (GTDB): domain Bacteria; phylum Campylobacterota; class Campylobacteria; order Campylobacterales; family Sulfurovaceae; genus Sulfurovum. Next base: position 289 of record JALSUP010000090.1, on the reverse strand, counting down.
GTCCATGCATTTTGATATCTATTGGGCGAACCTGAATCCTGCCATGGGTAGAGAACAGGCAGGACATAGACCTGTGGTTGTCATTTCCAACGATATAGAAAACCAGATGGATATTGTTACTATTGTACCTATCACTTCTCGGAAAAAAGGAAGAAAGATTTATCCGAATGAAGTAGGGATGCTTTTAAACAATAAAGAAGCCATTCTTTTGTGTCATCAGGTAAGAACGATCTCTAAAAAAAGACTGGATAAAAAACTTGCCACACTGGATGCAAAGTTGAAGCAAAAA
>JALSUP010000089.1 GCA_027071315.1 Sulfurovum sp. | reverse complement strand
AATACAGAGAATTTTATGACAATGTTAAGCAATAGTCCTCAAAGGGTTTCTAACTATTTTAAGCATGAAAAAATTGCTTATGCGGCGGTATCTTGATTTGACTGTTTAGTTAGTGCCGTAATATTTTATCGATTGAGAAATGAAATGAACTGGTATTTTTTTATGATCTGATGTCCCATTAATGGATCCAAATCACTCTTGTTTGAATAAGTACCGTCTCTTAGGTTTCATCCGGGTTGGAAACAATTCAGTGATCATGAAGCAGTGATGCCTCCTGAAAGAGGGAATATATCTACGCTTTTTAATTCTAAAATGGAGATAAAATGAGAAAAAAACACACATTATTATGCCTGCTTGTATTGATTCATACCGTTACATATGCAGAAGATATGGATCATGCGGCACAGGGGATGGCCCACTTTAATAAAGCTTTTTATCAGTTCACACCAAAACATCTTCAGAGTGAGGCAGCATTAGAGTATTCACAGGCAATAGATGAATTCAAAAAAGCGATCATTGCAAACCCTGAGAATGTATCTGCCTATCGGTCTCTTGCCCGTGTTTACAGTCTACAGCTGCAGCCGCCTATCTAAAAGTGATTGCATTAGATAGCAGCGATACAGATGCTTATGTGCTTGCCGCATTGGAACTGATTGAATTCCAAAAGTTTGACAGAGCTATCCAAATATTACAGGCGGCAAAGGGATCGACTGAAGACGAGGCTGCACTTCAAAAACTTGACAATTATATAATGAGCATAAAGACTCTCAACAGCAAGAGAGGGATACAAAATGCAAAATAGTAAAGTAGTAACGAAATGGCAAAACTTTTTATTGTCTGCAGGAATCATCCTCATCACGCTGGGCCACACATCTGTTTCCGCCAGTGATCCTACATCAGCGATCTACTGTCAGGACAATGACAGGATCTTCTGGTTTATCACCATTACCGATACACACATAGGGACACGCGGAAGTCAGGATACAAATAGGCTGAGTTGGGTGGTGCATGAAGGAAAGAGTATTGTCAATCCCTCCTTTATCATACTGGCAGGAGATATAACAGATTCAACCAACGGAAATTTGTTTGGTTATCCAAACGGACCGTACCAAAGTGAGTGGGATCAATACCGATCTACACTCGACATGGCACATACGGATATCAATGCAAGTAATTTTTTCGATATCCCCGGTAACCATGATGCGTATAGTGACGCAGATTTCAGCTATTACCTCAATAACTCTGTACAGGGACAAGCGACAGGAAGAACCCAGGCCTCATGGGTACTTCAGTTTCCCTACGGTTCGTATCACTTTCTGGGTATCAATACTGCCGCAAATAACGGTGCTGCTTTCAGTCTGTCTTTTCCGTATGGAGACTATGCGGGACTGGATCCAGACGAACTGTCATTCATCGGTTCTGAACTTGCACTGCACTCTGATGCTGAACTGACATTTATCTATGGTCACCATCCATTGAAAAATACCGGTCATTCAGAAGATACATGGGTTTTTTATGGTGTAGCCCAGTTTACTGCACTGATGGAAGATTACGGGATTTCATCTTATACCTATGGTCATACACACCGATTTAGTGAATCTTTTTTTACAGGAGCCACAGAGTATGAAACCAGTGAACCGTATGAAATAACCCCCGGAGTGTTCTATACCAATATTTCCTCACTAGGCAAAGAAAGCAATAATCATTTCAATATTACAGCTGTCGACTGCAATGGTATCTCCATGGTAACCCAGGCAATTAATACATGGCCGATAGTGATGATAACATCACCTATGGATAAAAACCTGGGAAAACCTTTAAACCCACTGGTACAATATACCATTCCAAAGCGTGAGGGAAATCCCTTACGTGCACTTTTGTTTGACCCGGACACATCGGTATGCAGTGCTGATTATCGTATTGATGACAGTAGCAGCTGGCTGCCTATGAGTAGAGGAGAAGTGAATCCGAATTTATGGGAAGCGATATGGAATTCTTCCGAACTTAGTGAAGGAGAACATACTATTGAAGTACGGGCAACGGGATCAGAGGGTATCATTCGGACGGATAGCATTTCCGTTGTTATAGGCAGCGAAACAACTCACAAAGTGGATTTTTTGGCAGCTGTACTATCTCTTCTTCTATAAGTTTATGGGCACTTTTAACAAACCATAAAGATGTTCACTATAGTTTGTTGAGTTCATTTTGAAGCTCTTCTATTTTTTTACTGTATGCAGAAGCCAGTACTTCGTCTATTTTAGAGCATCTATGCTCTACTTCCTGCATTTTTTTATGCAGCTCACCTTTATGCAGATTGAAATACGTCATTTTATCACTCTCCTGAAGCGCATCTACGAAAGAGTGTTCACTGCTGTCATACGCATTTTTGTACGCATCCCAAAATGCCGTCTCCGCAATGATACATGAGTTCTTTTTGAAATCTTTTGCAGAGAGTGTACTTGTCAATGCCAATCCCAATAATCCTGTTAATACCATAGACTTTATAGGGCACCTCTAAAAATACCCTCCCAATTCCAAAATCAGAACCTAAAGTCATTATTCCTCAAATGATGCCTTCATTCATTTGAGAGAAATTCTATAAAATCAATAGAAAAAATTCTTCCATAA
>JALSUP010000088.1 GCA_027071315.1 Sulfurovum sp. | reverse complement strand
ATTAGCAAAGTGAGTGGGATGGAGTGGCATGACTATATCCGCAAGAATGTCATGGATAAAGCAGGGATGACAGGGACTTACTTCGCTTCGCGTATTCCCAAACATCTCCGTGAGAAGATGCCCAAAGGATATGCAGACGGCAAAGTGACCTTTATGCCACCCACTTTGGCGGGCAGTGCCGGAGAGGTCATCTCAAACCTGGAAGACCTTGCCAGATTGATGAAAGCCTGGGGTCAGGGCAGACTTTACCAAAAGACTGAAACACTCAAGACTCAAATGAAAGAGGGATTCCAGCAGCAGTCTCCGATCATTTCAAATCTCTATTACGGCTATGCCATCATGAAGATCGACGGCTTTTACGGACACGGCGGGCAGACCTTTGGTTTTGAGTCTTACATGGCATACGATCCCCAAAAAGATGAGGTCTATATTGTCGGGACAAATGACGCTTTTGTACACAGTATGGATCTCTTTTTAATGATGTCCGGGACAACATTAAAAGAGCTCAGACAAAAGTAAGCGCTTCACTTTTGTCTGAGAAGTTTAAAATTATGGTATGATTGCAATACTGAAATGCAGTAAGTATACTGTATAAGAGAAGAGATACTATATTGTTTTATGAGATCAAAGAGGACCGTGTCAGCCTGCGTATCAAAGCACAGCCTAATGCCAGCAGATCAGAGTTTGCAGGCGTGTATGGCGAAGATGCCATTAAAATACGCATCAAAGCACCGGCAGTAGAGGGTGCGGCGAACAAAGAGCTGGTCAAATTCCTCTCAAAAAGTTTTAAAGTCCCCAAATCTGATATAATTTTCAAAACAGGACAGAATTCAAAAGTAAAGATTTTGGAATTCCCTTTGAGTGAAAAGTTCCAAACATGGCTCAATACTTTTAAATAACAATACTCCGGCACAATGCAAACGGCAAAGCCGCCCTTCGGGTTGGGTGCATTGTTTGTCGCATTGTCATTTAAAAGTTTGCTCCTGTAGGGTGCTGTACCCCTACCGCACCAAAAATACAATAGACAAGATAATAAAAAATCACGCAAAACAGCGTAGGGTGGGTTCACCCACCAAAGAAGTAAAGGTAAAAAATGGCAACAGACAAAGCATACAAAGTATTGGCACAGCAAAAAGGCATTTCAAACAAAAAAGCAAAAGATCTCATAGACAGAGGGCTTGTGTTTGTGGAAGATAAAAAGGTGAAGATCGCCCGTGCGGATATTCATACGGAAACCTTTTTTCGTGTAGAGTACCCGGAAGACATAGAGATACTCTACCAGGATGATGACATACTCGCCATCAATAAACCGGCACAGGTAGACTCTTATGACATCCAGGATGCCATAGACGGTGCGGAACTGTTGCACAGACTGGACAGAGACACTTCAGGGGTGCTTCTGCTTGGTAAGAATAGAGAGTTTATTGAAAAAGCCATTAAAGAGTTTAAGAACAGACGTGTGGAAAAACACTATGTGGCGTGGGTTGAAGGTGTCATTTATGAGAAAATTGAAATTAATGAGCCGATCTTTACCGTCAAAAAGGGAAAAGCATTCTCTATGATAGACCCGCTGCGTGGTAAACCGGCGTTTACCATTGTTAAACCCGAAGAGTTGCAGGGGAAAAAATCCAAAGTGGAGATCGAGATTACCACAGGGCGTACCCACCAGATACGTGTCCACCTTGCACACATAGGCCACCCGGTTGTCGGAGATGAACAGTATGGAAGCCGTACACAGTCAAAAAGAGTGCTTTTACACTCGGCTAAAATGAAAATTTTGGATTATGAATTTAATGCTAAAGAGCCTAAGGATATCGCTAGATATAAATAGTAGACATGGTTTGACTCCTGTGTTACCAAGATAAATTGAATACAAAATAGTGTACGATTGAACTATAAAACGTTATACAAAGGATAATAGATGAAAAAAGTATGGAAACAGATACTGGCGGTGATGATCGTCATCATGCCTATGGCTCTGGTCTCCGCTCCGGCGGGAAAACTTCCGCATGTGGTCGTGGTGACCACCGGTGGTACCGTTGCCATGAAACTCGATGAAAAAACTGGTGCACTGGTACCGGCGGTTTCCGGGAAAGACCTTATAGAAGCGGTACCCGGTTTAGGTAAGATCGCGACCATCGAGACCACAGAATTCATCAATATCGACTCTTCTCAAATGACACCGCAGGTCTGGAGAGATCTGGCTGAAAAGGTGGACAGCATTCTTGCACGTGATGAGGTCACGGGTGTGGTCGTCACACACGGAACAGATACCATGGAAGAGGGCGTATTCTTTCTGCAGAGTACACTTAAAAGTAAAAAAACCGTTGCTTTTGTAGGGGCACAGCGTTCTGCTTCCGACCTTTCGGCAGATGGTCCTGCCAACATTTATGATGCGGTCATGACCGTGGTCTCTCCCGCTTCCAAAGGCTGGGGTGCCGTCCTGGTCATGGATCAGTATGTCAATGAAGCACGTTATGTACAAAAGAGTCACACAACGAACCCTCACACCTTCATGTCAGGGCAGTATGGTTACCTTGGCTACGTGGTCAACAACAAAGTCATGAAGTTCCACGATGTAGGAAAGACGGTTAAAGTGCCGCTTCCGAAAACCTTGAAAAAAGTACCGCTCTTCACGACTTTCCCAGGTGATGACGGCTCCTCCATCAGACACGCGGTCGATGGCGGTGCCAAAGGGATCGCCGTGGCGGGACTGGGTGCAGGAAACGTCAGCAAAGAGGTCTTTGAAGCGATCAAGTATGCTCTCTCCAAAGATGTGCCGGTCGTCATCGGTACCAGAGTTTACGAGGGTGGTGTCTACCCGATGTACGGTTCTGAAGGCGGCGGTAGCACGCTGATGAAAGCGGGGGCTTTCCTGAGTGGCGATCTCGCGCTGAACAAAGCCAGAATGCTACTGCTTCTGGGTGTCTCCAACAACATGGACAAAGCGGCACTTGCAAAACTTTTTGAGTAAACTTCTTCCATAGAGACAAGGCATACCTTGTCTCTATCTCTTTTCTTTTTCTCCTATCGTCTGTTTTAAAGCGAATCTTTGGTATCTTACCTCACTCTTTTTTTAGCCGAGATTTGCCTCGAGTCTGGGAAAATGGGTATGTAAAACAATAGGACAAATGAAGTATGTCAAAACATTATGTGGATTTTAATGAAGCGGTAGAGAGTGCATTGGATGATGCTGAAGTGACACAGTTAAAAGAGATCGTGGCGCTGGAAAAAGCCCTGGGGAACGTCTTCTCACAGGATGTGGTCTGCAAAAAGAATCTTCCCTCTTTCAATAACTCTGCTATGGATGGGTTTGCTGTCAAAGCTTCCGATGCCGGTAAAACGGTGAAAGTCAAAGAGATTGTTTATGCCGGTGATGTACAGGCCTCCACACTGGAAGCAGGGGAGTGCTACAAGATCATGACCGGAGCACAGGTACCGGCTGATGCTGACAGTATTGTGCCGATTGAAAATGTGTCTGCTTTTGAAGAAGGGATGGTCACGCTCCCCGAAGAGATACCGCAGGGATATGCCGTGAGGCTCAAAGGAGAAGAGGTAGAAGAGGGTGCCGTACTCTTTCGTAAGGGCGAGGAGATCACTGCACGTACGATCGCCGTGCTGGCATCACAGGGGATCGTCAATATGGAAGTCTTCAAAAAACTTTCTATTGCCGTTGTCTCTACCGGCTCGGAGTTGAAAGAGCCCTGGGAAGATGCAAATGAAGATGAGATCTACAACTGTAACTCCTATGCGATCATCTCTACGCTGAAATCCAAAGGCTTTGAAGCCTCTTATATCAAAGTGATACCGGATAATCTGGAAGAGACAACGGCGTTTGTCTCTGCACTCAAATCTTATGATCTTATCATCACCTCCGGCGGTATCTCCATGGGTGATGCTGACTTTGTCGGTCAGGCCTTTGAAGCCAATGGGCTTCAAACACTTTTTGACGGCGTCAACATCAAGCCCGGCCGTCCTTTGATGATGGGGAGAATGGCACATACCTTTGTGATCTGTCTGCCTGGAAATCCACTGACCACAGTGATGAGCCTCTACCTCTTCGCTTTGCCTGTGATCCGTAAGATCCAGGGTTTCGATACGTATTTTCACGATGTAGAGTGTGCAGTGAATAAAGCAGACTTCAAAACCAGGTCAGGACGGGTGAATGTCGTTCTGGGAACACTGCAAAGAGGCGTATTCTCCTCAACCCGGGGAAACCGCTACGGCGCAGGGATGATCACGGTCATCGAAGAGAGCAATGCCATGCTGCTGACAGAGGCAGAAACCTCCGGATGTCAGGCAGAGAAAGAAGTGCGCGTGATCCCTCTTGACGGAAGATATCTGAAAGAAGAGACGGATATTTTTAATTAAACGATCGACCGTTTTCCGCCTTCATTTTTAATATCTGAAAACTTATCAAGATAATCGAGATAGGCGATGAGGTACTTTCGGCTCAAGGGGTAGGTCTCTTTTAGGGTATGGATATCAACAAAGTTATTTTCTTTCATCATACTTCTCATCTGTGAAATGATCTTGCTGAGGCTTTGTTCGTGTATGAAAAGGTTATGGGCTAAGCGTATGACCTCTTTTTTGCTGCATAAGGTTTTTAAAATATCATCACCGCTTTTTCTGTCGAGATCCAGCTCATCGTAAATGTTGTAGGGTGCGGTGGGTGCGATGTCTTCTGTTCTTAGTCTCTCTGAAATGCGTTGTTCAAGTACAGAGACGAGCTCTTCTTTGACTTCTTTACTTTTGTAGAGATTTTGTTCTTTGATGAGAAGTTTTTCATCGAGTAAGTGTTGCAGTGAGGCTTCGATGAAGGCTTCTGAAGCCCAGGGAAGTCTGAGTTTTAATGAGGAGACAGAGAGTAGGGCGTAAGGATTTTTCTCGTAAATGGCTCGTACAGTCTCAATGATGCTTTTTTGTGTCAGCATAGGGTAGATGATGAGTGCTTTCTCATCGACAAAGCAGTTCTCCAATGTTTTGGCTTCTTCTAATGCCTCTTCGTGGGAGAGTGCAAATCTTTGTGTAGATGATACAAGACCCAAACCTTTTTTATGTGCTTCAAGAAGGATGACATAAGCAAGCGGAAAATCTCTCTCTTCAAGTGCATTGAGCAGTTGTAGTTTCTGCTGTTTACGTAGCGGGTCTGAAATGGGGTTAAGTACGGTTCCTCCGACAACGGTGCTGTTACCGTCACGAATGATGAGCTTTTCTCTATAGACGGAGAAGATGTCGGAAGAGGCTTTAATGGTAGCAAATCCCTCTTCGAGTGCATCTGTCGAGCCAAACAGCGTGATCTTCGCTTCAAGCCTTTTTGAGCCAATGTAGATGCTGTAGTGCTTGTTGTGTTGCAGTTTGTTTTGCTCTCCGAGTGCCGCAAAGGAGATGTCTATCTCTTTAAAGCCCCGTAGGTATCCTTTTTGAGAGAGAAGGAAGCCTTTTTTAAGGGATTTCGCATCGACATTGGCCAGATTGAGTGCGACTCTGTTTGAGATCTTTGCGATGTCAGTATCTTCTCCGTGTACCTGCATATTTTTGATCTTACAGGCTTTGTTGATGTCGCAGACAAAGAGTTTCTCTTTGAGTGAAATATCTTTTTCCAGTACTGTACCTGTGACAATAGAACCTTGCCCTTTAAGGGTGAAAACTCTGTCAATGTAGAGTCTGAAGAAATTCTCTTCCTCTTTGTTTTGGAGTTGTAAAGAGAAGAGGGTTTCTTTGAGCTGTTCTATAGATGCCTCATCATAAATAGAGACGGGTAGTACTGCTTGAATATTGAATTTATATTTCGCGACAAAGGCTTGTATCTCTACCATTTTGGAATGTAGTTCTTCCTCTGAGACCAGGTCTTTTTTGGAAATGACCAGTATGGCATCTTTTACGCCTAAAAGTGTAAGTATTTCAAGGTGTTCAACGGTTTGGGGTTTGATGCCTTCTGCGGCAGAGATGACGATCATTACCGAGTCAAAACCGAAGGCACCGGAGATCATATTTTTGACCAGTTTTTCATGCCCGGGCACATCAATGAAAGCAATGTTCTTTTCTCCCTCTGAGAGGTTGGAGAAAGAGAGGTCTATGGTAATGCCACGCTCTTTTTCTTCCTTGAGCGTGTCGCCTTCAAAACCGTTGATCGCTTTGATAATAGAGGTTTTACCATGGTCAATGTGACCGCAGGTCCCTATGATGTAGCTAGACATTTGATGCTCTGTGAAAGGTAAGCGATGTCGTGCATGTCGATGGTTCGAAAGTCAAGCAGGAACTTTTCGTCTTCAATACGGCCTATGATGTTCTTCTCTCTAAAAAGCTTCTGTATCTTGTTGGGAGAGTAGTTTTTTATTTCAATACTTACCGCGATGCTGGGTATTTTTTTGTTGGGTGTTGAACCGCCACCTATGAGTGTTGTGGTCTCTACAATGGCAGAGGAAACTTCTTCTTTAATGGTATCGACCAGGACTTGAGCGTTATTACGCAAGGTGCTGACTTCTTTAAAGAGCATGTTGAGGGTAGGGATCTTTTCATACTTTTCCAGAAGCATATTTTCAATGTCTGCTGTGAGAATGGAGAGGGTCACTTTGTCCACACGTAGCATACGTAGAAGCTGGTTCTTTTTGAGTTTGGCAATCAGCTCTTTTTTACCTACGATGATACCTGCCTGCACAGACCCAAAGAGTTTGTCACCGGAAAAAGAGAGCAGAGAAGGGTTGTCTTTTAATATCTCCTGTAAAGAGGGTTCGGAGTGTGTAAGTCCGTAAGGCAGGTCAACCAAATGTCCAGACCCCAGATCGAAATAGTCAATGAGCTCTTTCTCTTTGGCAAGTTTGCTGATGTCTGAAAAATTAACTTCCGAAGTAAACCCTTCAATGCTGTAGTTGGACTTGTGTACTTTCATCAGTATTCTTGTTCGCACGGTGATGTTTTCTTCGTAATCTCTCAAGTGGGTCTTGTTGGTTGCCCCCACTTCCACCAGTTTGGCTCCGGAATGTTTCATCACTTCAGGAATACGAAAACTTCCGCCAATTTCCACAAGTTCCCCTCGGCTGACAATAACCTCTTTTCTTTTTGCGAAAGTATTTAAAACCAAAAAGACTGCAGACGCATTGTTGTTGACCACCAGTACATCTTCACAGTCAAGCAGTTTTGTGAAAAGAGAAGAGAGGTGAGAATAACGCTCCCCCCGTTTTCCCTTCTCAAGATCGTACTCTAAGTTGTTGTAGGAAGTGGCGATCTCTTTTGCTTTATCGAAACTCTCAGGATTGATGAGACTTCTCCCTAAATTGGTATGTACTATCACACCTGTGGCATTGATGACCTTTTGCAAAGAGGGAGTCATGATACGCTGGTACTCGTTTAAGATCTCTTCACGTAAGCTATTTTCGTCAAATGTGGTGATGTTTTCTGACAATATAGCACTTCTCAGCGTTTCAAGATGATGTTGAATGAGGGGAAGAAGGACTTTTTTAGAAAGGTCTTTAAAGTCTGGATGTTCTAATAATTTGTCAACTTTGGGGATAGCTTTTAGGAGTACGTTATTGCTCATCATAGTGTTCCTACTTAGAAAGTAAGACTATTATATAGATTTAGCATTAAAGTATGGGATTATCTGAGGTGCCTTTATGGCGAGAGGAAGTAGGAATCGAACCTACCGAGGCGTTTTCACAAAAACCTCCGAACGGGTTTGAAGCCCGCGGTGTCCACCAGAATCACATCTCCTCCAGAAGGTGAGATTATAACACGGATGCTTAAATGGTAGGTTAAAATACGATAATATCGTTCACCCCTTTTGCTTCTACACGTCCAACAACACGTGCATAGCCGTAGGTAATATCACCAATCTCTTTCATAAACTCTTTGGCATCTTTTTCATCCATGGCGATGAGTAGTCCACCGGAAGTTTGGGCATCGGAGAGGATGAGTTTGTGCTCTTCGCTGTTACCTTTGAACGTTACACGTGGTGTCACATGTTTGACGTTACGTTTGCTTCCTCCCGGTACGGCATCGAGTGCTGCCATGGCCAGGGCATCGGGCAAGATGGGTAGGGTGCTGCTGTCAATGTGGAAAGAAATATTCTCATTGACACACTCGAGTCCATGTCCCAAAAGTCCAAAACCTGTCACATCAGTACAGGCGGAAACGTCGTACTTTCGCATGAGGAGTGAAGGCAGATAGTTGAGTGTCTGCATCACTTTTGCTGCCTCTTCAGTTGAACTTTCAGAAAGCAGGTCTCTTTTGATGGCTGTAGACAAAATACCTGTTCCCAATGGTTTGGTCAAAATAAGTACGTGACCAATTTTGGCTGTATTATTTCTTGTGATCTTGTCTGGGTGTATCATGCCTGTGACGGAGAGACCATAATACATCTCAGGTGATTCGATGGTATGACCACCGAGCAGGACACCACCACATTCACGTATCTTTTCATTACCTCCGGCAAGTATCTCTTTGAGTGCTTCGCCCGGCAGGTTGACTTTGTCAAAACCGACAATGTTAAGTGCCGTTTTGACATCCGCACCCATGGCAAAGACATCAGAGAGCGCATTGGCAGCGGCAATTTTACCGTAGACATATGGATCATCGACCACAGGGGTGATGAAGTCCAGGGTTTGCACCATGGCTTGAGTATCGTTAATTTGGAACACCGAAGCATCTTCGGAATTTTCAAATCCTACAAGCAAGTTTTCACTTTCAGTGTTGAGGTCGCAAAGCGTATGTTTGAGGTCACCCGGACCCATCTTTGCTGCTCAACCTGCTGCTTGTACAAATTTGGTTAATCTGTATTGGTTATTCACATTTTTCCTAGTAAATGATTTTAGAAGGCAATAGTATCAAAGATTGGATGAGGTCTCTATTAATAATTTGTTATAATATGCTTTATCATAAAATATTATATTTAATTAAGCATATTTTATAAAAAAATCATTATAACTTAAGGGCACCTCTAAAAATACCCTCCCAATTCCAAAATCAGAACCTAAAGTCATTATTCCTCAAATGATGCCTTCATTCATTTGAGAGAAATTCTATAAAATCAATAGAAAAAATTCTTCCAT
>JALSUP010000087.1 GCA_027071315.1 Sulfurovum sp. | reverse complement strand
TCAATGGAGTGGTTCGCCAGCAGCGCTTTAATGTCGTGTTCACTCAGGGCATAGAGGACCCCTATCAGAGAAGAGAGCGAGCCGATGACCAGTATCAGCACACCCCACTCCAGCGGCCAGGGGTACAGAACATCAAAGAGAAAACGGAACAGCCCGTAAATGGCGACTTTGAGCATCACTCCGCTCATCAGGGCAGAGACAGGTGACGGGGCTTCAGGGTGAGCATACGGCAGCCAGACATGCAGCGGCACGGCACCGGCTTTGCTTAAAAAGCCCAGTATCATAAAGAAAAAAAGCAGGGTCGGGTAGGCAAATTTAGCTGCAATACCGTGCATGGCGGAAAAACCAAGTTCCAAGTCACCGTCTGTCACAATAAGAAAGAAAAGCAGAAGAAAAACAAACCCGAAGTGGGTCATAAAAAAGTAGAATTTGGCTGCGTCCAGCGTTTTCTTCTCTTTGCCTTCCGTCAGGATCAACTGCCAGCTGCTGAGACTCATCAACTCCCAAAAGAGTAAAAACACCAAAGCGTTGGCAGAGACCACAACACCAAGCATGGAAATGATAAAAGCAAAATAGTGCAGCTGATAGTGTGCTTTACGCTCTATATGCGGAAGGTACCCCGTCGAATAAAAAAGGTTAGGTATGCTGCCCAGAACAATAAGTGCGACAAAAACCAAAGAGAGGGTATCAAACTGAAACATATGTGTCACAACTCCATCAAAATGAAAATACGGATATACGAGTTCGGTGGGTGTTCCATCGGACAGGAGGGCTGTGAAGAGTCCTAAAATATGGTAAGAATTATACTCCTAAAGTACTTAAAATAACTTCTCTTTAAGATTTTGCATTCGCGTAGAGGAGGAGTTGTCATTTCAGCATACTTCTTTCATGGGTATTTACTTGCTGCGGTAATATTTACGAATTTGGGTTTACCTCTCTCATTCTTCCTGGGACATTTCAGAAAGAATAGATTTTACCTGTTGCATCTCTTTGCCAAAACCTGCCCAATTTTCTTTTTGTAAGAACTGCAGTGCCTGATCGTAATGTTTAAGTGCGGCTTTTGCATCTTTAGACAACACAGGCTTGTTCGCACTTTGTATTCCCGTTATTTGTGCTGCTTTTTCTCTGGATGAAGCAATGTTAAACACGGCCTGAAGTGCTTCATCCAGGGTTCTTCTCATCGCAATTTTATCTTTGAAAGCCACGATCACTCTTTTGAGTTCAGGGATCTGCCCCTGTTCTGACTGCAAATAGACAGGTTCAACATAAATAAATGAATTTTTAATAGGAATGACCAACTGATTGCCTTTTATGACCCGTGAGCCTTGTTGACCCCACAGCGTAAGTTCCGCTGAAATTTCCGGTTTTTGGTTAATTCTCGCTTCTATCTGCATCGGTCCGTAAATAAGCTTCTCTTTGGGAAGTGTATAGACTATCAGATCACCATAATGAGGCGTATCACATCTGGCGCACATCCATGCCACCATATTGTCTTTTTTTGAAGGATTAAGCGGCAGCATCAAAATATACTCTTCATTTTCCATTTTTGGCAAACGCATAATAATATAGTACGGCACCATCTTTTGCTGTCCGCCCTGGTAGATAACATTTGGTATTTGCCAATAATCTTCCTGATTATAAAAGACTTTCGGATCAGTCATATGATACGCATTATAGATCTTCACCTGAATATTGAACAGATCTGTAGGATAACGAACATGGGCTTGTAAGAACTCAGGCATTGCGTGAAAGGGTTTAAACAGTTTTGGATAGATCTTTTCATAGGTCTGCAGCAGTGCGTCCTCAGGATCGACGATATAAAAGGAGACAGCACCGTTGTAGGCATCAATCACTACTTTTACAGAGTTTTTAATATAATTCACACCTCTTTTGATCGGGTTTTTCGAGAGTGGTTCTGAGTAAGGATACATATTGCTGGTGGTATAGGCGTCCTGTATCCAGTACACTTTTCCATCTTTGCCGATCACCGTGTATGGCTGTCTGTCATAGGCAAGAAAAGGTGCCAGAGTTGCGGCACGTTGTGTGATATTTCTATAAAACATAAGACGGCTTTTGTCTGTCAGGTAACTTGTCAATAAAATATTGATGTCAGAAAATTTCCATGCAAATACAAAACGTTTTAAAAGAGAAGAGATCTGCACCCCGCCATCTCCTTTATAGTGGGTATAAACGTTTTTTTCTCCTTTTGGATAATCAAACTCTTTGGCTTGTGTATTGACCAGGACGAATTGGTCTGTTGCCTGACCGTAATAAATGTCCATTTGTGTCAGTTTTAAAGGAACAGTGCTAAGCGGCGGAATATCTTTGACAATAAGATTCGGCATACCGTTTGCGGTGATCTCATTGACCGGATTCATAACGATCCCGTATCCGTGGGTGTACATAAGATGTTGATTGACCCATGTCTGGGCTCTGTATGGTATCTCTGAAGCCGGAAGTTCTCTTGCTCCAAGCGCTACTTCGGTGTATTTGTCAAAATGATAACGATCTACCTCTATATTTAGAAAATCATAATAAAGGGCACCTCTAAAAATACCCTCCCAATTCCAAAATCAGAACCTAAAGTCATTATTCCTCAAATGATGCCTTCATTCATTTGAGAGAAATTCTATAAAATCAATAGAAAAAATTCTTCCA
>JALSUP010000086.1 GCA_027071315.1 Sulfurovum sp. | reverse complement strand
AATGTTGTGATACGCTTCATACTTGTGCTGTATGCCTTTGAGAATGGTAAAGGTATCTTCCACACTCGGCTCTTCCACATCGATCTTGGCAAAACGTCGGCTGAGTGCCTTGTCTTTGTCAAAAAAGTTTCTGTATTCTGCATAGGTCGTTGCCCCGATACACTTCAGATCACCTCTGGCAAGTGCAGGCTTCAAAAGGTTGGAAGCATCCATACTTCCCCCGCTTGTGGCACCGGCACCCACCATGGTATGAATTTCATCAATGAACAAAATGGCATCATCCATCTGACTTAACTCGGAAATGATCCCTTTGAGACGCTTCTCAAAATCACCGCGGTATTTGGTACCTGCTACCAAAGCACCCATATCCAGAGCAAAAACTTTTGAGTTCTTAATGATATCCGGTACTTCTCCCTCTGAAATTTTAAGTGCCAGCCCTTCTGCTATGGCTGTTTTACCCACACCCGGTTCGCCCACAAGAAGGGGGTTGTTCTTCTTACGGCGGCAAAGGGTCTGCATCACACGTTCTATCTCATCGATACGGCCTACCACAGGGTCTATCTTTCCTGTCTCTGCCAGTGCCACCAGCTCAATCGTGAACTGATCAAGCAGGGTTTCCTCTTTTTTGGAA
This sequence comes from Sulfurovum sp., assembly GCA_027071315.1. Taxonomy (GTDB): domain Bacteria; phylum Campylobacterota; class Campylobacteria; order Campylobacterales; family Sulfurovaceae; genus Sulfurovum. The sequence goes on along the minus strand of JALSUP010000086.1, from coordinate 8,484 downwards.
CGCTCCTGCTCTTCACTGTTGGCCACTGTACTGTGAGAGATCACTTCGAGAATATCTACTCTGGAGATCTCCTCTTTTTTCATCAGGTAAACGGCATAAGAGTGCTCCTGCATAAAAATGGCCGCCAGCATATCACCAATGCTCGCTTCCGTACGCCCTGAAGAGTGAATATGTGTCATCATGTCATTAATGGCACGTGACAAGGCCACCGTTTCAAAAGGCTCAACAGCCTCTTTGAGTGTCGGTATGGTCTTGTTCATATGCTCAACAATACCCTCTTCAAGTATTTCCAGGTTGGCATTGAGTGTGGAGAGAATGTCTATGCCCTCTTCACTTTTGACAATAGACAAAAAAACATGTTCTACTGTCAAATACTCATGTCGATTCTCTTTGGCATACCCTACCGCTTCTTTAAATACATCATTCAGTGCTACGCTTATCATAGTGATCCTTTAGGCATCTTCTTCTATTGTGGCGAGGAGTGGAAACTCATTTTGCTTGGCAAGCTGCTTCACCTGCTCTGCTTTTGTCTGTGCAATTTCAAAACTGTAGACACCGCATACAGCTTTGTCTTTTTCATGTATCTGCAGCATGATCTGCTCTGCTTCTGCATGGCTCTTATGAAAAACACGTATGAGTATATCGACCACAAAATCCATGGAGGTATAGTCATCATTATGCAAAAGAACCCTGTACATTTTAGGTTCTTCTACCTCCAGTGCAAAATCCAACTCTTCTTCAAACTTTGGCATTTCTTTCCTTAAATCGTTGTTGTATATTTCAAATATTTTTTATTTCTACTATAATTGTATCAAAAAATATTCTGATTTCTACCCAAATCTCGAAATATAAAACTTGTAGTCGGTACAACGCTCGTGTGTAGGGGGTTTGTGTAAAATTTGAGTCGCACCCGTAGGTTCGGCGATGATTTTACATGAAGCCCATGCATACGATGGTTGTGGCGAATACTGTTTTCTATCGAGAGATTTGGGTTGTAATATATTGCAGAATCGTAAAGGATTTGTGTATGTCTTCACTTTTTATTACCGCAACAGGTACCAATGTCGGAAAAACCCACACCACGCTTAAACTCATAGAGACACTTGCCTCACAGGGTCATAAGGTGGGCGTTTTTAAACCCATCGAGACAGGCGTAACAGACACAGCCTTTGATGCCACTATACTCCTTGAAGCTTGCAAAAAGGTTAATGAAAACTTTAAAAACTTCAGCCCCAAAGAGATCACAGCCTACACCTTTCCACTCCCTGCTGCCCCTTTTTGTGCTGATGTTGACAATACGATACAAATCAAAAGAATCATAGAAAAACATGAAGAACTTTCAAAACTTTGTGACATTCTTTTGGTCGAAGGTGCCGGGGGTCTTATGGTACCCATCAGCAAAGAGTACATGATGATCAACCTCATCAAAGAGCTCAATGCCAAAACCCTGCTCGTCACACCCAGCCGACTGGGCTGCATCAATGACACCATCCTCTCCATACTTGCCCTCAAAACCTTTGACATCGACTTTGACTGGTGTGTGAACCTATATGAAGACAAAGAGCATTTTTCCGAAGTGAGTCAACCATACTATGATGCTGTCTTTCCAAATTGGTGGTCAGTAGATGAAGGCATGGAAACCTTTACCACCTCTCTGCTATAATCATAAAACTATAATCCGCCCCACTAAGGATACGCATGCAACACCTCGTAGACACCAATGACCTTTCCGATGCACAGATCTCACAGTTGCTGGAAGATGCCAAAAACTTCAAAGCAAAGCGCCCGATTCAACTCTTGAGAGACAGACTTTTTATGACTCTCTTCTTTGAACCCTCAACCCGAACACGAAGTTCTTTTGAAGTCGCCGCTAAAAAACTGGGTGCGGCTGTCGTGCATCTTGACCCTTCACGCTCTTCCACAAAAAAGGGAGAGAGTCTCGAAGATACTTTTGCCAACCTTTGTGCCATGGAACCGGATGCGGTTATTATCCGTCACTCTGAAAATGAAGCACCGGGTATGCTGGCTGACATGCAAATGACCACGGTCATCAATGCAGGAGCAGGAAACTATGCCCACCCGACACAGGCTTTACTTGACCTCTTTACCATGGTGGAACATTTTGGTGACGTGGAAGGGAAAAATATTGCCATAGTAGGCGACATTGTCTCTTCACGTGTGGCCTCTTCGGGTATTCGTCTCCTCACACGCATGGGCATGAATGTCATTTTGGTTGCACCTGAACCCTTCATGCCTGAAAGTGATCTGCCACAGTACGACAAGCTGGAAGATGTCATAGAAAAAGTCGATGTCATCATGTCTTTACGTGCACAACTGGAACGTCATTCCACCCCCCTTTTTGAGAACTATAATGAATATGCCCGACACTACTGTGTGGACCATAATCGTTTAGGAAAGAGAGACATTTTAGTGCTTCACCCCGGTCCTGTCATGCGTAACATTGACATCTCAGATGCCATGCTTGAAGACTCACGATGTAAAGTCCTTGAACAGGTGAAGAACGGGGTCTATATGCGTATGGCAATTTTAAAACTGCTGCTTTTGGACAGCTAATAAAATTGTATCTCCCACGTAGGTCGGGGTACCCTTACCCCGACATTAAATTGGCATATCACAGATATACAAGTGCGCATATATTTGTCGGGGTAAGGGTACCCCGACCTACGGAGAGCTAAGTCATGTGGTATTCACAACAACAAGGCTTCGAACAGATCAACGCTTTGGGACGCTCTCGTATCCCCTTCCTCTTCATCCTCTCTTACGACAAAAAAAAGATCTTTGCACAGGCACTCAGTGAACTGGACGATGACATTTACTATAAACTGGAAAACATACGCAATTATCCTGTTCAAAAAAGAGAAAAAGATTTTACCTTCTCAAAATCACCTGTTTCTTTTTTACAATACAAAAAAGCCTTTGAACACATTTTAGTTGAAATCCGTTCCGGTAACACTTACCTGCTGAATCTTACTTTTCAAACCCCCATAGAGAGCAATCTGGATCTCAAAGAGATCTTCACTTACGCCAAAGCAAAATTCAAACTCTACTACAAAGATGAATTCATCTGTTTTTCTCCCGAGCGTTTTGTGGAAATAGAAAATAATACGATCAGCACCTACCCTATGAAGGGAACAATAGATGCCGACCTTTCCTCTGCCAGAGAGACAATTCTTGAAAACAAAAAAGAGATGGCAGAACATGTGATGATCGTTGACCTGATGCGTAACGACCTTGGCATTGTTGCAAAAGAAGTTAACGTAGAAAAATTTCGCTACATCGACAGTATTCAGGCAGGAGAAAAAGAACTCCTGCAAGTCTCTTCAAAAATAAGTGCAAAACTTCCCGAAGAGTGGAAAGAGAGTATTGGCACACTCCTGGACAAACTTACCCCTGCCGGTTCCATTACCGGTACCCCTAAAAAAAGTACTGTTGACATTATTGACACGATTGAAAATTATGACCGGGGCTTCTATACCGGTGTCTTTGGTCTGTTCGACGGAGAAGTCCTGCGTTCAAGTGTCATGATCCGTTTTATAGAAAAGCAAAAAGAACAACTTGTCTACAAAAGCGGTGGCGGTATTACCATCGACTCCGATGCACAAAGCGAATATGAAGAGCTCATTGATAAGATTTACCTACCGTTTTAAGATCACAATATGGCATTTAAGCTACGAATATGATATATTTTATGCAATCCGCGTAGGTCGGGGTACCCTTACCCCGACACCAATCGGCATAAATGTTTGTTTGTGAATGTATGATTTACGTCGGGGTGAGGGCACCCCGACCTACGTGGATTTAGGTGTACTAAACCTATAAGATTTCCCGTTCTTTACGCCACTTCCAGTCATAGGCTTTGTCCTCTTTGACTTTTGAAAAATAGAGGCTTCCGGGCTCTCTCCAGGGGTCTATGAGTACGCCTTCCATGACAGCACCATTTTTGGCTGTCACGACCATAACATTATGTTCAAAAAAGTACTCTCCTTTATTGGCTACCAAAAGATGAAAAGCGAAGTGACGGTAGCTGCTTTGACTGAAATGCACATACAGAGCATCACTCCATTCATAGCAGAGTCCCTGCTTTTTAAACCCGGTATTGATGAGGAAATTATTGATATGGGGTTCAGAAACGGGCTGAAATTTTTTTCTAAGTTTTTCACTTTCATGAAATATTTCCAAAGAGAGTCGCTTGGCTTCTTTTACCGTTATGTCGTCATCTAAACTTTGCAAAATCACTGCCAATTCGGATACAGTATTCTGTGCTCTGTCAGGCAGTGGGGTACAGGCTGAAAAGAGAAAAAGGATAAAGAGACTAAGTAAGTACTTGCGCATAATACGAAGGGAGATACTGCACTACTGCGAACATCAAAATAAGCATGGCAAGGGAGTAGGGCCAGACCCATTTCGGGTTTTTTGAAATGACAAAACCGCCTAAAAATCCTACGACCAAACCGCCAACATGGGCAGAGACATCAATGGAAGGGAGGGAGAGTCCCAATACAAGGTTGATCCCCAGGACAATGGCAAAGTCTTTCATAAAGGCTTTTGAGTGCGGGGCTATCTTATGTCGATGCGCCAGGAAAAATCCTGCCAAAGCACCAAAAACACCAAAGATCGCACCCGATGCGCCTATGCCGACGCTGTTCGGGTCCGGATGCATCCAGAGTGATGCCAATCCGCCCAAAAGACCGGAAAATAGGTATATACTCAGGTAGGCTTTTCTCTCAAAATACATTTCCACACCCCGTCCTATAAGATAGAGTGAAAACATGTTCATCAGTATATGTGTCATACCGCCATGCAAGAACATGGCCGTAAAGAGTCTCCACCATTCATGATAGCCCACAACAAGCGTGCCGTTCAATGCACCCATCTCCAGAAGGACACGCATATTCATATCGGCTATACTTCCGCTCAAAATTGCAGAAATCACGTACAGAAACAGGTTAACAGCAATAATACCGTACGTGAGCGGGTACTCCTTCAAAGCAGTAAGAAAAGGCATTACAGGATCACCTCCGTGAAAATGACACCATCTATTCCTGCTTTTGCTAGTGCTGTCATCTCTTCATCATTTTCTATCTCTGCCAATATCCGCGTATCGAAGAGATACTCTTGGGCGACCGTCTGTATCTCTTTGGCATGCTGAGGCTCACAGATAAGATATTTGGCACCCAGCGCATTGGCAAACAGAGCATCTTTCAGACTTGAAGACCTGATGGCATAAGCCACATGGTTTTTTTGGCAATAGCCTGCCATTGCATGTGTACTTTCCAAAGAGGACAAGACCACAATATCATTTGTTTTTGTCTCTTTAATGTCAGAGAGGGAAGAGATGCTGCGAAAGGTCTGGCTTTCTACCCAGGGGTGTCCAACAATGATCATGGCTTACTCTTTTTCATTATTTCTTTGCACACTCGTCGCAATAGTATTTTCCCTGTATGATAATACACTCTTTGAGCGTCACATAGGTACCGCATTTTTCACACTCGACCAAGGTATCTTCATCGAGTTTTTTCTCTTCCGGACTTTTGCCTATGGAAGGGAGTTTTCCTCCAAAAAATTTATAAATATAATAGCCCGCCACTGCCAAAATAATAAGCTTCAATATCATCTGTTACTCTTTATATAGAGATAATTTCTCTGATTTTTTTGTACTATATCATAATCTAACTGATGTTGCACATCTTCGATCTCATCAAAGACCCGTGACCCCTTATAGAACAGATAAGCGGTCTTCCCGTCACTGATCTTCTCTGTCAACTCCAGAAGCAGTCTGGTATTGGTCACTGCCCGCGAAGAGATAAGATCAAAGGCTTCATGACTGACATGTTCAACACGCTGCCCCTCTACCTTTACATTGGGAAGTTCCAGGTCTATACCTGCATACTTTAAAAATGAAACACGTTTTTTCAGCGGTTCCGCCAGGACCACGTCCGTCTCCGGCAGGGCGATCGCAAGCACCAAACCGGGGAAACCTGCCCCTGTACCGACATCCAACAGGGTTTTCGGTACTGCTATAAAGGTCAAAGGGTATAGAGAGTCCACAATATTGTTATAGATGGCCTGCACTGTTTTGGCACCGGTGAGATTGTGTATCTGGTTCCATTCATGCAAGAGAAGCGCAAAAGCTTCCAGTTTCACGATGATCTCTTCAGAAAGAACAATGCCTTCCTGCTCCAAAAGTTTACTTAATCCCATTTTTGCTGCCCTTTTCTCTTGCTTCAACTTTAGACAGCTTTCGCTGTCACTTCTATGAGACCGTTCTCTTGCAGTTTATCCAGAAAGTGTAAAAGATCTTTTTTTAAAATACGCTCTTCTACTTCATACTGTTCCAGAAGGAGAGACAACACTTCAGTGAGTTCTCTTTTTTCCTGCAGCAACTGCCACATGACCGTACCCGTTTCATCGAGACCGAAATAGTGTTCACTCTCCATATCAAACAGCACCATCTCTCCGTCCAGTTCCTGGGTGAAGACACTCTCTTTAAAAATGATCTTTTGCTCAGACAGCATTTATTTGCCTGAAACTTTCAATATCTGATCGATCTCAAGCGGGTTGAAGTCTGCATCAAAGATCATCGGTGTACCTCTGACTCCCAACTCCATAGCCGCCAAAGATGCCTGGTCGATCTTCTTTTTCAAGCCCTCACTGTAGACAAATGCTGCCTTTGCATCTTTCATAAGCCCTGCATACTCTGTTGAGCCCTTCAGCATGACGGCATCATATCTCTCTTTCTTTTGGGCATCATCTTTCCCCTGCATGATCCACTCCAGCATGGCAGGCGATTTTTTATGAAACGAGAGTGGAAAGAAGATCACGTGTACGGTATAATCATCCATCTTACCTGCTGCATTTTTTGCAAATTTACCACAGTACGGACACTCCGGATCGGTCACAAGATAGATCTCTTTTTTTCCTGTTCCATAAGTAAATGCAACGCCCTCTTTAATGGCTGCGGTATCTTTTGGAAACACAATAGGATGGCCGTCTTTCAAATAGCCTGAGCCTATGTAAAGTTCAGACGTTGCTTTCATCAAATACGCCATAAGCATTTGTGAACCTCTTGGTGATCTTGCCAGCAGCTTCAACACATAAGAGTCAGGCTTCTCAATGGCCCCCGCAATGGTCAGTACCGGGTCTGAAAGTACTGCATTCAGTTTTTTTAATTCTGGGAGTTTCTCTTTGGGGACAATGCTGTCTGCTGCGCTGAGTGTCTGTACGAACAGTGTTATCAGGCTGAGTATCACTAGTCTATATTTCATAAAGTATTTCCTTTGGGTATTTTAAAAGATTATAACATGAAATTTCTTGTGTAGGGATGCCCCGTAAGGTTAATATGAAGCCAAGAGAGCCAATCCGACTTTTACCATGAAAATGCTACACTTACTATTATCTCAAAACGGGGTCTCCATGGTTCACGGTCATACTTTTCATTTTATGGATGAGCCGCAACTTCGAAGCCATCCACACAGCCCATCCATACCACACATTAGGGTTGAAGTCTTAAAGAACCCTTCCCTCATAAGTGCATACACACTTCTACGCCCTTGGGTACCTCTTTCTGGACGCGAAGGACGTTACTTTTCAAAAACAGATTTTGAAGATGCAGATGCATGTTTTTCCTGGGGTTTGGAGATCAAAAATGTGCTCACACTCATATGGCTCCCGGAAGAACAAACTATTGTCTATCTGGAAAAGAAGGACTATACCCCTGAGTTGCTACAATTTTGGCTCTACCATACTTTCTTTCCTATGGTCTTAGAACTGCAAAGGTTTGCCCATATGCTGCATGTAGGTGCCGTAGAAGTACAAAACCAGCCTATTCTCTTTTCGGCACCCTCTTCTGGCGGCAAGTCCACCTTAACAGACTTTTTCATACAAAAAGGGCATACCTTACTCTCAGATGATGCCCTGGGTATTCAAAAAAATGAAAACAATTACTACGCTATCCCTGCCTACCCTTTTCACCGTCCCTACAGAGAACCCGAAACGCTTGGAAACCCTGCCCAGAACTTTGCCGCAGAAACGAAACCTTTGGCGGCAGTATTTCTTCTCAACAAAGTCGATGCCCATGCAAACATTAGCATTACTACACTCACAGGTATTGAAAAATTCAAAGCCATGAACAGCAGCAGTTTTATTGAGTTTCCTTTTAGAAAGCAGGAACGTTTTACTTTTTTTGCAGAGATGTCAAAAACCATCTCTGTGTATCGTATTGATATACCCTGGGATATGAATAGATTGGAAGAAGTATATAATGAGATTATAAAGATCATCCCGTAGGTCGGGGTTCCCTTACCCCGACACCCAATCGGCATAAATGTCTATTTTGATGATTTGATGTGTATGGGTTTAAATTTTGTTTTGTATGTGGGATTTGTTTGTAAATGTATGATTTTTGTCGGGGTGGGGGCACCCCGACCTACGCGAGGATGTGCAATATAGTTTTGCTTACTGTGG
>JALSUP010000085.1 GCA_027071315.1 Sulfurovum sp. | reverse complement strand
GTAACGCTTGTGATACACATGTTAACTACAATAAAAAGGGGATTATCATGGCGATGGAAAGAAGGGATTTTCTAAAATCAGCAGCGGCAGCATCAGCTGCGTCTGCTATTGGAATGGCTGTACCAACTGAAGTTCAAGCAAAGGCTGATTTAGCGCAGAGCGATTGGCGTTGGGACAAGGCAGCATGTCGTTTTTGTGGAACGGGTTGTGGAATTATGATGGCAACCAAAGATGGAAAAATTGTTGCGGTGAAGGGTGACCCAGCAGCTCCAGTAAATCGTGGTTTAAATTGTATTAAGGGGTATTTTAATGCAAAAATTATGTACGGTGCTGATAGACTAACTCAACCATTACTGCGTATTGGCAAAGATGGCAAATTTGACAAGAAGGGTAACTTTACACCCGTTTCTTGGCAAAGAGCATTTGATGAGATGGAATTTCATACAAAAAAAGCACTTAAACATGGTGGACCTGAATCTGTTGCAGTATTTGCATCGGGACAGTACACTATTATGGAAGGTTACGCTGCTCAAAAAATGATGAAAGCGGGGTTTAGATCTAATGCAATTGACCCAAATGCTCGTCACTGTATGGCATCAGCAGTTGTTGGGTTTTATCAAACCTTTGGAATTGATGAACCATCAGGCTGTTATGATGATATAGAGCTTACTGATACGGTTGTATCTTGGGGCTCAAACATGGCAGAGATGCACCCAATTCTTTGGTCACGAGTAACGGATAGAAAACTATCAGATCCTGATCGTGTAAAAGTTATCTCTATTCAAACCTATACGCATAGAACATCAGATTTAGCGGATGAGGAGATTATCTTCACACCAAACACTGATATGGCGCTGTGGAACTATGTGGCACGTGAAATCGTCTATAATCATCCTGAAGCAATTGATTGGGATTTTATTAAAGAAAATATTATTTTTGCTGCGGGTCCTGTAAATATTGGTTATGGTCTTCGTCGTGGTGGAGATAAGTCAATTAAAGAGGGTAAATACTCTGAACTTGAGATGGAAATTGTAAACAAAGAGATGAGTAAAAAAGTCTCTGCTACAGAAGCTCCAGCACTTGAGCCGTTTGGATACAAAGAGGGTGATGTTATGAAAAACACACCAGGTACACTTAAGCACTGGGAAATCTCATTTGAAGAGTATAAAAAGTCATTAGCACCATACACAGCTGAGTATGTAACTAAAATTGCGAAGGGTAACCCTGATGAGAGTGATGCTGAATTTAAGCGTAAAATTAAACTTTTAGCTGATTTATACATTGAAAAAAATAGAAAAGTTGTATCATTTTGGACTATGGGTATGAATCAACATACACGTGGTACATGGACAAATACACTTTCATACAATGTTCACTTTATGTTAAATAAACAAGCTAGACCAGGTTCAGGTGCCTTCTCTTTAACAGGTCAACCATCAGCCTGTGGAACGGCTCGTGAAGTTGGAACATTCTGTCACCGTTTACCAGCTGATATGATGGTGAAAAATCCTGCACATAGAAAAATTGCTGAAAAGCAGTGGGGCATTCCAGAGGGTACGCTTAATGGTGTAGGTAAACAACATATTATGCAAATCCATCGTGATATTGAAGATGGTTTAGTGAAGTTTGCATGGGTAAATGTATGTAATCCATATCAAGATTCAGCTTCAGCTACACACTGGTTAAAAGCAGCACGCGAGATGGATAACTTTATTGTTACCTCTGATGGTTACCCAGGTATCTCAGCTAAAGTATCTGATTTAGTACTCCCATCAGCGATGATGTATGAAAAATGGGGTGCATACGGTAATGCGGAACGCCGTACACAACACTGGAGACAACAAGTACTTCCTGTTGGTGATGCTATGAGTGATACTTGGCAGTGGGTAGAGTTTGCAAAACGTTTTACAGTTAAAGATTTATGGGGCGAATGGGCACCATCGGGTCCACGTAAAAAAGCACTTCCTAATGTAATTGCTAAAGCTAAGGCTATGGGTTATAGCGAAGATACTACTATGTATGACATTTTATTTGCAAATGAGCGAGCTCGTTCGTATAAAATTGATCAAAATGATCCTATTCAAAAAGGGTATGATAATACAGATGGTGTTGGTGATGCACGTAATGTTGTTGGTTCTGATGGTAAAGTCTTTAAAGGCTATGGCTTCTTTATCCAAAAATATCTTTGGGAAGAGTATGCCTCATTTGGTCGTGGTCATGGTCACGATTTAGCACCGTTTGATGTCTATCATAAAGTGCGTGGACTTAAATGGCCAGTCGTTGATGGTAAAGAGACGCAATGGCGTTTTAATGCAAAATATGATCCATATGCAGCTGCGGAAAATAAAGGAACAGACAAAGAGTTTGCTTTCTATGGAAAACTAGCTAAAGCATTGCCTCATGGTGATTTACACGGTGTTAAAGAGAAAACAAAAACGGCGCTTAAAAATAAAGCGAAAATTTTTGCTCGACCGTATATGGATCCTCCAGAAAAACCAGATGCTGAATACGATACGTGGTTAGCTACGGGTCGTGTACTAGAGCACTGGCATTCTGGAACTATGACTATGCGTGTACCTGAACTATATCGCGCAGTACCTGAAGCACTCTGTTATATGCATCCACAAGATGCTAAAGACAAAGGACTTAAACAAGGTGGTCTTTGTTGGGTTGAATCTCGTCGTGGTAAAGT
>JALSUP010000084.1 GCA_027071315.1 Sulfurovum sp. | reverse complement strand
ACCATACTTGATGAAATAGCTAAAATCGAAGATGTTGTCAACAGGAATGAGGATTTAGTGAGTATTATCGCTGTGTTGCAGGATGTCACTCAGAAAATGCTTGGGTTTAGGTGCGAAAGTTAAGTTATTAATAATAATAAAAGTAATTTTTAGATAATATATTTCGATTTGTAAAATATTACAAAGACATCTATTTAACAAGGGGAAGAAATGAAAAAAGTTTTTACTACCGCAATATTAATGCTGGCAACACTGTTTTTTGTTGGCTGTGAAGCACCTAAAGCAGAAATTTCTGTTTCAGAAGACACCATATATGTAGGAGAAAGCATCTCTTTTGATGGTTCTTCATCATCATCAGTCAATGGTGACATCACAACGTATGTATGGACTGATACAGAGGGGAAAGTCTTAAGTCATAAAAGTACATTTACGAAAACTTTTGAAGCCAGTGGCGAATATATTATTACATTAACAGTGACAGACACGGCAAATCAAAGTTCTGAAACTGCGGTTACTGTGACTGTAAATGAAGTGGTGCCTGTAACTTGTCCCAAAGCTACTTTGGAGGTAGACGAAAGTAGTTTACATTCTGGCGCTGCACCCTATGTAGTGACGTTGAGTGAAGTGCCTGACACAGATGTTTTTATTACATTTAGCTCAGATTATTATGAAGACATCTGGACTCAGGGCTGGATAAAGTTTGAACCTACGGATCCTGAAGAATTAAATATTGTTATTCCTAAAGGAAGTATTGAAATGAATGGTAGCTTACATTTTACAGTTCCTGAGGGAGATCCTGTAGATGAAAAAGGCTATATTCTTAGAATAGAAAATACATCTTGCGGTTCCGAGAAAGTAATATTTGATCCAAATGTGGATCCTGTTACAGTTGGGAATTGGTATAAACCAGATGCAAATACTTCATGGCAGTGGCAATTACAAGGGGCTATCAATGAATCGTATAATGTCGATATATATGATATAGACTTATTTGATTCAGATCCAAGTCTTATTCAAAGCCTTCAAGCCAGTGGAAAAAAAGTAATTTGTTATTTTAGTGCAGGGAGTTATGAAAACTGGAGAGATGATAAAAATGATTTTCCAGATAGTATTTTAGGAAATACCCTAGATGGTTGGGAAGGTGAAAGATGGTTAGATATATCCAATGAAGAAGTTGCTCCCATCATGATCAAGAGATTAGAATTAGCAGTTGAAAAGGGGTGTGATGGTGTTGAACCTGACAATATGGACGGATATACAAATGACACTGGCTTTAATTTAACGCCTACAGATCAATTGGCTTATAATAAATTTATTGCCAACGAATCAAGAAAGTTAGGTCTTAGCGTAGCACTTAAAAATGATGTTGATCAGATTGACGCACTTGAAGCATATTTTGATTTTAGTATAAATGAACAATGCCATGAATATAATGAATGTGAAAATATGCAAAAATTTATTGATGCGAACAAGCCTGTTTTCAATGCAGAATATGCTTCAAAATATGTCAATGACGCAAGCCAAAGAGATGCCCTGTGTGCTGAGAGTCTCAGCCTAGGTTTAAGTACGCTGGTCTTACCTTTAGATTTGGATGATAGCTATAGATACAGTTGTGATTAAAAGTTGATATTATCATGGATACCTCACTTTTTTTAGGGAGGTATCTTTGTTATGCTGTTATGCTTTAACAATAGGTAATAGGGGCCTAGTGACAATGACAACTCTTCAACAATTTCTCACTCCTACAACTCTACTACCCCTTGATCTACCTGCGATCAATTATACAGGAGCCTAAGCCGATTAGAACTATTTTCATAGACATTACCACCAAAGATGACATCGAAAACTATCGCCTGCTTGAAGTCCGTTTTAATAAAGACCTGTTTGATGAGGTTGAGGTTCTTTCTGCATGTGAGTATGGGAATTACATAGAAAAATAAAATAAATAATATGTCATGGAGTGAAACGGAATCCACACTTGCAAATTTGACATATTATTAGCACTATACATTTAAATCTATTACAATAATACAAATTCAAAGTATAGTAAAATTTGACATACTATACCCAAAGTGGGTACAATAAAATGATATTTATAGAATCTAAAATATTTGAAAAGTCATATACATTTTTTAACAGTATATGCCAAAAATGAGATGTCTGATTTGACATCCAATGAAAAGAAGATACTTAAAGCCATAGCAGAGGAGATCAAAAATGCCTAAACGAGATTTATTTGAAGAATTAAAGAACAGTTTGGATGATACATTAAAATTTGAACAAGAGAAAATAACACTTAAAACTACAATGATAGAACCCAAAGAGAGAAAAATTTTAGAAGCAGATGAAATTCGTGCTATACGGGATAAATATAACATGAGTCGTGCTGTATTTGCAAACTTTTTACATATTTCTACCAGAACTTTAGAGAAGTGGGAACTGGGAACCAGCAGACCCAATGAGCAAGCGACAACATTACTTGCACTTACAGATAAATATCCAGATATGTTTGAGAGATTACAAAGAATATAAAAAAGGGGGAGACTATATATCGATCATCGAAGAACAAAAACCAATCCGTACCATCTTCATAGACATCATCACCAAAGATGACATCGAATGCTATCGCCTGCTTGAAGTCCGTTTTAAAGATGGTATGTTTGATAAGGTTGAGGTTGTTTCTGCGTGTGAGTATGTGAAATAGTTACAGGAAGTGTGAACAATGTCAACTCTTTTAAATCTGGATCTATGATTTTTATGAGCCCTTACGGTGATACTCTGACTTTATCCAAAATTTTTCTATGTGGTACGATGTTGATGTATTCTCCTGGGTTGAATGAGGCTGAATAATTTATGGAAATATGACTTATGTTATAATAGTGTGAAATTTCAAAAAAGGTTTTTACTGTGCTAACAAGTGATACTTTTACAAAAGTTAAAAACCTTATTGAAAAGTCTGATGTACTGATTTCAAGTCATGGATATGATGAATTGGCAGAAGATGGCATATTGGTTAAAGAGATTATTTCAAGTATAGATAGTGCCATTGTCTTGGAAGATTATCCGGATTTTGGAAAAGGACCATGTTGTTTAGTCTTGCAAAGAGATGCAAAGAATGCTCCTATACATGCTGTATGGGGTATATCAATAGGGACACAAAAACCTGCTGTACTCATTACAGCATATAGACCAAGTTTAGATCGATGGTCAGAAAATTTTACAAGGAGACAAGATGCCAAATAGAAAACATACCAAACTTTTGCATGAGGGTAAATATGTTGCAGAGGTCGAGATTGAGATTATTGACAATGAAAATGCCTGGTCTCCCTATATCAGTTTGGACGATACACTGAAACTTGATACTGTGCGTGAACTCTTACGCGAAGAAAATATAACAGAAGCTAAAAAGTATGGGAAGGTATATATACTTAAGCCTGTCGCTGCATAAATTATCATGCTTACGATGGTAAAATATAACCAATATATTGATGTGTAAGGAAATGCGATGAGTAAAAACCCTGTAAATAAAAAGTACCTGCAAAAAATAATAGATACCACACAGAACATAGAGGGATATAAAAACGCCAGTGCAGATGTTGTAAAAAAAGTACATACAATAAGAGAAAAATATGGCATCAAAGTATCAGCTCAAAGATAGCAGTTTATATATTGAAGATACGGATGTTCCGAAAAATAGACAAATAACTCTCAGTAATTTTCACTCCTGCAACTCTACTACCCCTTGATCTATCTACGATCGATCATCGAAGATCCCAAGCCGATTAGAACTATTTTCATAGATATTACTGCAACTGATGACATCGAATACTATCGCCTGCTTGAAGTTCATTTTGAAGATGACATGTTTGATGAGGTTGAGGTTGTTTCTGCGTTTGAGTATGTGAAGATGGTTTTTTATAGCATTTGACACTCATCTGATATTATTGTATCATTATGTATATACTGAAAGGACCTATCATGACAGTAGCCATAAAAAAATGGGGTAATTCTTTAGCCTTACGCATACCGAAAGACATAGCCAAAACATTGCACATAGAAAATAACTCTATTCTTGAATTGAACATACAGGATGGCGCACTTGTCCTGGAACCACAAAATGAAACATTATTGGAAAGTTTAGTATCTCGTATAGATTCTGACAATCTACATACAGAAGTAGACACAGGTAAGGCAGTGGGCAATGAAGAGTGGTGATTATGTACCCGACAGAGGTGATATAGTCTGGTTGAACTTTACACCACAAACAGGACATGAGCAAAGAGGCAAACGCCCGGCGCTTATACTATCACCTAAAATTTATAACGAAAAGACTTCATTATGTCTCTGCTTGCCTATTACCTCAAAAGTAAAAGGCTACCCATTTGAAGTACCATTAGCAAAAGATCTTGAAGTGACAGGTGTTATACTCTCAGATCAAGTCAAAAACTTGGATTATGTAGCAAGGAAAGTATCTTATATATGCGAAGCACCTCATGATGTGTTAGTCCATGTTCAGAAGAATGTATTGGCTTTGATGGGGTAGCTACCGCCTGCTGGAAGTCCGTTTTAACGAAGACCTGTTTGATGAGATGGAGGTTGTATCTGCGTGTGCGTATGGGAAAGACTGAAAAGTATTACATGGAGTGAAACGGAATCCACACTTATGAGAATCTTTACAAAACTAAGAGAATTTTCTAAACATTATAATGCTTTAGCCAAGAAGATAATGGAAGTAGAGAGAAAAGGTGACAAACAATACAAAGAGTTATCTAAAGCACTTGATGAACTGATACAGGAATCGAAAATAGTCGAGAGTAAAACCATAGGCTTTATTAAACCTGAATAGTGAAATATGTTTTAGGAATGATATGTTTGATGAGATAAGCGCTCTTCTCATCAATATAAAAACCCGAAAATCCAAAGTGGGATCTTGTTACCTGTCCCGACAGTTAAACCATCGGCAGCAATATAACTCTCTTTCATATCTTTGATCTGTGCAAAGCCTTTCTCTTTTCCGCCAACTTCAACTGTATATTTGTCACTGATGACAAAGTCACCCTGTTTTGAGATATTGAGTGGATAGACAGAAGATACCTGGTTGGCAAAGAAGGTTTCTCTGACTGTCCCGACCTCACTGCTTTCACAGTAGGCATACAGTAAGTTGGTATTGTTCAGGTATATTTTGGCAGGCTTTTGTACTTTTTTGAGTCCACTGATCTTTTCATTTACCAGTAACAGCATCTGCCCGTCGTTCAGGTAAGAGATGTAGTCATAGAGCTTAACCCTGCTGATCTCTGCCATAGTGGCTATTTTACTGTAATTGACCTCGAAGGGTTTGCTTTCGCAGACCACCTCAAGCAATTTTTTGAATTTGTAGGTATATTTCTGCTCTATCAATCCCAGAGAAGTGAGGTCAAGGTCGATGGTAAGATTGATGGTATTGAGCAGGTTTTGATAGTAAGAGACTCTTTTATCAAAGTAAAACGGATAGTATCCTGTTTTGAGATAGGTTTGAAATTCTTTAAGTATATTGAATGAAGAACCATTCATTGATTCTGCTATGCTGATATGTTTTTTTAAAAGATCATCGAGTGTATAGCTTTTGAATGCCATGTCATACTTAAGTTCCAAATACTCCCTGAAAGAGAAACCATGCAGATTGTACAGTGTCACTCTTCTGCTTAGATCACTTTTGGCATTTAAAATGGAAGTGGCACTGCTGCCGGTAAAAAGTATGTGGATATCGAACAGGTCGTAAATGGTTTTCAGATGTGAGGCAAACTCCTCATACCGATGTACTTCATCAAGCAGTAGATACTCTCCTCCCTCTTCAACAAATCGCTCCACCAGTTCGATAAGATCGGTCCCGCTTAAAAAAGGGTAATCAAGTGAAATATAGAGTGCATTTTTATCACTCTCCTGAAGCTCCTTAAGGTATTGAAAGAGTATGGTCGTTTTTCCTGTCCCTCTTGCACCGAAGATCGCTATCATTTTATCATCAAAATCTATTTCTTCAAAAAGGTATCTCCGGTAGGTTGTTTTAATGGATGATTGCAGTCTGGTTTGGTATTTTTTTATTTTTTCAAGCATTTTGAAAACCTTTTGTAAATGTTTATATGCATTTACAATTTTATTTCTTTTTTACTTTGTAAATGCTTATGAACATTTACAATACTCTATCTAGAGGTGCCCATATGTTATACTGTGCTATGATAAAAAGCTTTGCAGATAAAGTATCTGAACACTTTTATGAAACAGGTAAAGGCAGGAAGATCCCTTCAACCATACATAAAGCAGCACTTCGAAAGCTTGATTATTTGAATGCTGCCTATATGTTAGAAGATCTGCGCGTACCTCCGGGTAATATGCTTGAAGCTTTGGAACGCGAATTGAAAGAGAAATATTCAATACGCATCAATAAACAGTATCGCATTGTATTTTCTTGTGAGAATGGCAATGCATATGACGTTGTGATAACAGACTATCATTAGGAGCAGATAATGACAACATTAAAAAGACAACCTGCCCATGCAGGGGAAATACTCACAGAAGAGTTTCTGGTACCGCTTGGTATTACGCAAAGTGCATTGGCAAAGGCACTGCATACTTCTTTTCGTGCCGTCAATGAGCTAGTGAATGAAAAAAGAGGTATGACGACGGAGATGGCTTTGAAGTTGGCAAAGTATTTTGGGACCACACCGCAACTCTGGCTCAATATTCAAAACCAGTATGATCTCTACAAGGTAAGTATCAAAAAGAAAAATGAACTTAAAGCAGTAGGGCATTACGAAGTAGCGTAAGCAGGCATTATCGCAATTACCTTTTTTCTTTACGCAGAAGAAGCAGCACAATACCGTGTTGTCCGAAGTAGTGTCGTTCTGTCTCTTTAAGCGGTGTATCTGCAAGAAGTTCCGGTAACCCTCCCTTTTTTATGTACGATCTGAAGTTTCGGTAATGCTCTTTTCCTGCAAGCCACTCGATAAAATAGATCAGATTTTTTGAGAGGAAAGATGTTTTTTCACTCAGTTCATAATCAACAATGAGGATGTCTTTTCCCTCCTGTGTGACACGCAGCATCTCTTCTACAATTTTATGTGCTGAAGTATGGTCCTTTTCATGCAGGGCAAACGTGGTCATGACAAGGTCGAATTTTTCATCTTCATAGCGCATCTGTGTTGCATCCTGATGAAAACAGTTGATTCCCGCATCTCCTTTTTGTGCAACATGCAGCATGGCATCTGACAGATCGATACCTTCAGCATCCAATCCATGCTTTTTAAGCAGTTTGAGCTGATCTCCCGTACCGCAGCAGACATCGAGGATGACCTTGTAGCGGTATTTTTTGACCAGTAGAAGCACTCTGCGGCGGATGGGCTGAATAAAAGGGGCAAGAAGCCTGTCATAATATTTGGCACTGTACTGGTAAGCTTCCATCTTTCACTCCTTTTCTTTTTGCATTATAGCATTTCTTTGTATTTTGTGTTTCAGATAGAGCGCTTTGCCTGTTTTTGAGTTATAATAAACTAATGGGCTCCTCCATTGTGGGTATTATCTATTATTAGAGGTGCCCTTCAATGCCATTAAGCTAAGCAACTTTGGAGCAGCGACTTCAGTCGCTGATATGCGACTGAAGTCGCATCCCCAAGCTATATTATTACCTTAACTTAATGGTTTTGGAGGTGCCCTTATATACAATTACATAAAGGTTCAAAGATGGCCAGAAAAAAAGAGAAAGATACTCCTCAAATACATAAGTCGAAAATAGGATTTGATGATATTGTCGGGCATAAGCAGATCAAAGAGAGACTCAAGTCGATCATTCGGATCGTGCAGCATCCGAAAGAACTTGAACGTTTTGATACCCCCGTTCCCAAAGGTCTGCTGATCTATGGGCCTGCCAGTGTAGGTAAAAGTATGCTTGCCAAAGCATTTGCGAAAGAAGCAAAAATGCCGTATTATGAAATATCGGGTTCCCAGCTTTTTGAACTTGATCATATTAAAGAGGTTTATGAAGCAGCCTCCAAACATGCACCCTGTGTGGTGATCCTTGAAGATATAGATATAAAGGGGATCATACAGGGAACCCTTACCAATGTTTCCTATACCGATATTGCCAAAGTACTGGAGTCTACGAAAGCGATGGTATTTACGATAGCAACAGCCGAGGACCTGGATGCGATCGATCCGGTGCTGACTTCGGCACAGAAATTGGACTTTTTACTGGAGATCACCAAACTTGACAAGGATGCAAGAAGGTTTTTCATAGAAAAGATCCTGGAAAAACCCCATGATCCCAAAATAAATGTGGAACGTATTGTACGGTATATTACAGGAATGAGTGCACTGGAGATGGAAAGACTTGGTCGTATGGCAGCACTGTACGTTGTGGAGCATGGTCAAAAAGTGATCACCGAAGAGATACTGATAGAACAGGTAAATATTATAAAATATGGACACAAGATCAAAACTCAGATGGTGAGAAATCTTGAAAAAGAACTTGAAATGACAGCGTACCATGAAGCGGCGCATGCCGTACTCTCTTCACTGCTTCTGCCGCATATCAAGATCGAACAGGTGACCATTGCACCACGCAGCCGGACACTTGGATTTGTCTCCTACAATGCGGAAGATGAATTGTCGAATATTACGAAAGAGGAACTGTTCAATGATGTCTGTGTGCTGCTTGCCGGACGTACTGCCCAGATCAGGAGATCCGGGAAAGAGCAGGATATGGACAGTGGCGCGATCGATGACCTCTCACAGGCATCATTGAAAATCTATGCGGCGATCACCAACCTCGGAATGGACAAAGAACTGGGATTCATCAATATAGATGCTATTGCGATGATAGATGGCAGTTTTTTGAAAACACAGATCGAAAAAAGGTTTTTGTACTGGATGCATGCGGCACAAAAACAAACAGTTAAACTGGTGGACAAACAGTGGAAACTCATAGAAACCCTGGCACTTAAACTGATAGAACAGGAAATTGTCGAGAGTGATGAACTTTCCAGGATCATTACCAAGAAAAAGATCTCACATAAGATCCCGGAGAGTTTATAAAGCCTGAATGGTTGATAAATATATTATACGAAGGAGTATGAATGATCATTTACATCCACGGGTTCAGTTCTCACGGTTTTGGCGGGAAGGCGAGTGCTTTCAGGGCGTATTATGAAGAGAAAGAGGAAGTGTTCATGGCACCGTCTCTCTCTAATGTACCTGAACTGGCCATTCAGACGCTCGAAGAGATCATCGAATCCTGCGGGTCTGGAGAGATTAAGCTTATTGGCTCTTCTCTGGGCGGGTATTATACGCTATATCTGGCTCAGAAGTACGACCTTAAAGCGGTGCTTATTAACCCCTCTATTTACCCGTATGTGACTTTGGAAAAGTTATTGGGTGAAGTACCCAACTTTTATGACAATTCCCATTTTGAATGGAAAGCTTCCCATTTGGAAATGTTGAAACAGTACGAAGTAAGCATCACAGAACAGGAAAAGATGATGTTGCTACTTCAAAAAGGGGATGAGGTGCTGGATTATCGCGAGGCACTTGAAAAACTGCCAAATGCATCCGTGCATCTGGAAGAGGGTGGTGACCATGGTTTTGTAGGAATTGAACGCTATTTCGGGGAGATAGAGCGTTTCTTCTTTTAGTCCCTTAAGTACTTTGGTGCAGCGACTTCAGCCGCTGACATGCAAGAGAAGTCACATCCCCGTAGACGCAGTCTGGTTTGTTACTTTTTCTCGTTCAGTCTTGACTGATACTCCTGCGGGTGTTTACAGACCGGGCAGACTTTAGGTGCTTTTTTACCTCTGTGAATGTGACCACAAACTTCACAGATCCACTCTTCGTCTTCATTGTCACTCTCAAACTCTTTACCTGCTTCAAGACGTGCTTTGAGCTCACGGTACATCTTTTCATGTGTCACTTCCACTTTACCGATGGCAGTAAAGAGACGGGCAGCTTCATCGTGACCTTCCTCTTTGGCAATGGCTGCAAAGTCAGGGTACATAGTGAGGTTTTCATAACTCTCTCCGTTAATGGCATCCTGCAGGTTGGCGAGGGTGTCTCCGAAGGCTTCACCATCTTTCATCATGTTATGCAGTTTGAGTTCGAGTTTGGCATGCTCTTTTTCATTGTTTGCAGCGCGCTGGAAGTGTGCGGCAATGTCTCTGTATCCCTCTTTTTGTGCCACTTTTGCATAATACTCATACTTGTTCCTCGCCTGTGACTCTCCGGCAAAAGCTTTCATGAGGTTGACCATCGTGACATTGTCTGTGATGCACTCCATCTCCTCTCCACAGCAGACAAGCGTACCGCCACCCACTTTACTTACTTCAACTTCATTACCGCATTTGTTACATCTATAGCTTTCATATTTTTTCATATTAAATCCTTTATATTTTTTAATATATGGTTTCCCTGACTTTGGAAACAGAGCGTTTTTAATAGTGTATCGCATTTTAGATAATGAAGGGCACCTCTAATAACTCTATACGCTCATAATGGGTTTTGCAAATGTAAGATTTTACAAGAGGCTTTTTGGGTTATTAGAGGTGTTCTTCAATGCCATTAAGCTAAGCAACTTTGGAGCAGCGACTTCAGTCGCTGACATGCGACTGAAGTCGCATCCCCAAGCTTATATTTTTACCTTATCTTAATGCCAGTGGAGGTGTCCTGAATGCACAAGTTCATACATAATTCATTTTATGGTAGTATCATAGCCATAAAAGTGAGGAACCATGAACAATACAGTATTACTCCTCGAAGACGATCTTCAACTCAGCGATACCGTCAAGCAGTTCCTTGAACTGAAAGGCTATGAGGTCTATTGTGCCTATGACGGGCTTCAGGCACAGGATATTGCCTATGAAAAACGTATTGACCTCATGTTGCTGGATGTGAAAGTGCCCCGTATGAACGGTTTTGAATTTTTAAAGTCTCTGCGTGATGAAGGTAAAGATATCCCGGCTATTTTCATTACCTCACTTAACGCTGTGACCGATGTAGAGAGGGGATTCGATGTGGGCTGTGACGACTACATCCGTAAACCCTTTGCTCTGAAAGAGTTACTGGTAAGAGTGGAGTCATTGCTCAAACGCAGTTATGGTACGTACTCCGAGAAGGTAGAACTGGGTGAGGGGCTTTTCTTTGATACCAGGGAGCTTAGGCTCATGCAGGGGGAAGAGCGTATTCCACTCAAGACCAAAGAGTTGAAACTGCTGGCACTCTTTTTGCAGCACCCGAATGAACTCGTCACGTATGAGAAGATCAATGAAACCCTCTGGGAGTATGACGAAGAGCCAAGTTCGGGCTCTCTGCGTACCTACATCAAAACCCTGCGTTCCAGCATAGGCAAAGAGAAGATAGAAACCATTAAAAATGTAGGATACCGCTTTGTTTCGTAGTGAAAAAAGGAGTCTGGTACGTTTTTTGTTCATCTACCTGGCTTCTACCTTCATTCTTTTTTCTGCTGCCTCATGGATCTTTTACGTTTCAGGGAAACACCATATACTTGACCGTCAGCGAGAAGCACTCAAGTATGAAACGGAGCATATTCAGGCAGCATTGCGGGAGTTGCATCACTCCAATGCAGACACACTTATCTACCCCCGCGATGCACATGTTGATTCGGCCATCTATGACCTGGATAAAAAGTATATTTTCGGTACCTTTGAGAAGGCACCGGACCTGGATGCTTTGAACCATACGCAGAAGCTTTATTTTGTCAGCCATGTGGAGCCTTATTTCCTTGGGGCAGCCTATCTCTTGTCTGCACGCAATATTGACCTGGTACCTATTCACACGCTGCAGAGGAACATTCTGCTCTTTATGCTCATCGCCGGTCTGCTCTTCTCCATACTGGGGTATTATCTGGGGAAGCTTTTCGTGGCACCCATGCGTGATACACTCAAACAGATGAACCGTTTTATACAAGACACCACACACGAACTCAATACCCCGATCAGTACCATATTAACTAATATAGAAATGATGGAAACCTTTGGAAAGTGCGAAGAGAGCAGCAGAGAGCTGAAACGCATAGAGATCGCTTCTATGACGCTGAGCAGACTCTATGATGATCTTACCTACCTGAATCTGAACCATGAGTACCACCGTGAGATCGTCCATCTGAATATGAGTCAGCTTCTGGAAGAGCGGGTCATCTACTTTTCCGCCATGACGGAAGCCAAACAGTTAAAAATAGTCAAAACGATAGCGCCTGATATCTATCTGGAGCTGGATAGGAACGATGCCATTCGACTCATTGACAATCTCATCTCCAATGCTATTAAATACAACAGGTCTAAAGGGACACTCTGGGTGACGTTAAATCCGGAACGCTTGTGCATTAAAGACAGTGGTATTGGTATTGAAAAAGGGGCTATGAAGCGTATTTTGGAACGTTTCAACCGTGCGAACACAAGTGAGGGCGGTTTTGGTATAGGGCTTGACATTGTCAATCAGGTCGTCAAATCTTACGGGGCAAAACTGAAGATAAAATCAAAAGAAAATGAAGGAACGGAGGTCTGTGTCAAATGGAAAAAATAGTATGGTCACTGCTGCTGTGTACACTCTTCTCTTTTGGACAGGAACAGGCAGTTGCAAGTGTGAATCTTGAGCAAGCCTGTCTGAACTGCCATAAGACACAGCAGATACCCGACAGGCTCATTTACAAACGGTATCTGATGAAGTACAGTACGGAGGGACGTATGGATGAGGCGATCTTCTCTTACCTGAAAACACCGGAGAAGGGCCGTTCTATTATGCCAGGTCCTTTCTTTTCAAAATTTCCAATGAAAGAGGATCTGCATCTGGATGATGGCATTTTGCGTCAGTATGTGACTGCGTATCTGGAGAAGTTAGATCTGAAGAAGAAGCTGGTTCTGGAAAAGTAGTAACAGGCTATTTTGTTAACTCCTCCTGTGCTATAAGAGTTGCTTCTCTTAGTCTTTTTTTCCAATTCTTCCCCAATTTCAAACTATAGTATTTATCGGCTTCTTTGTTTTTTCTATTTTCTTCATTATTGTCTT
This sequence comes from Sulfurovum sp., assembly GCA_027071315.1. GTDB lineage: Bacteria > Campylobacterota > Campylobacteria > Campylobacterales > Sulfurovaceae > Sulfurovum. The sequence continues at coordinate 18,211 of JALSUP010000084.1, read as the reverse complement.
CTTTTTTCACAACACAACCTTTAAAATCATACTGTATATTAATTCCAAGCTTTTTTGCTACCTTCATTTCTTTCTTAAAATAGATCATATTGGGTTTTCCCGTAATTGTTTTTATGTAGAGAGGTGCTTCATTTGCAAGTATTAATCCTGTAAGTGTCATTATAAGTATTATTTTTTTTATCATGTCTCATTATACATCAAAATAATAGCATTTGGGAACAGAAAGATTTAACTGACTAGCCTAAATAAGTAGTATAATAAAGAGAAAGTAAAATAAAAAAAAGGATAAGTGATGATGGAATTTATGAAAAAAGCGATGGACTGGATACTGGAGAAAGAGCAGGAGGCAGCGAAGAACTGCCATGCCTCTCCTGAAGATGTCGATAAGCAGATCGCGATGATCGAAGAGAAGAAAGCGGATCTGGAGAAGAAGTATACAGAAGAGATAAAAGAGTTTGAACACATTCTCAACCGCCTGCATACGATCAAAGCAGCCAGCCTGAAGTGTCACGTTAAAAACTAACCGGGCAGGCTTGCCGGGTCTGTCTTGTAAAAAGATTTGAGTTCGTTGTAGAGGTCGGGGAACTTCTCTTTGAGACTTTTGGGTGATTCGAAAAAACGTTCTGAAATGATAGCGAAGAACTCCGCTTCGTTGGTAGCGGCATACTCACCGATGAATTTGTAGTCTCCCCAGTCCCTGTTCTTCACTGCAATTTTTTGCAGTGCGCCGAACTCTTTGTAGAGGACATTGGTCCACTCATGGTACTTGGAACGCTCCATAGGCGGAACCCCGTCGATCTCCCCGTCCATAAAGTCTATTTCATGGGCGAACTCATGTACGATGACATTGTCTTTACGGGGGTGATAGACCTCTCGTTTGGCATCATGCCAGATGATGATGACCGTGTCATTGGCAGACTGCCCGTCAATGAGGAACTGCTCTTTAGAATAAATACCGCCGTTATCCTGTACTTTGTGAATGAACACCGGATGGTCATAAATGATGATGGTACTGAGGTTGTCGTAACAGTTCTCCGTCTCGATGTGCAGCAGAAGCAGACAGGCATAAAAAGCAATGATGATCTGCATCTCTTCCGTGACTTCCAGTTTGACACCTTCAAAATGTTTAGTATGGATAAAACGCAGAATGGAGTGTTCTATCTTCTCTTTTTCACTTTCATTCAGGTTTTTGTAGTGAGAGAGTGGTGCTAAAAAGGCACGCTGTTCGTCAGAAAAAGGAAGGGAATCTATCCATTTCAGTTTTTTCTTTTTTCTATAGGCGCTTATGACCCAGTAGAGTAGCACAGCTGAACCCATCAGCGAGAAAAAGATGATCATTTTTAAATAGTAGTCCATGGTATACCTTTGTTTTGTCTGCACTATCATAGCAGTAAAAGATAAATTCAAATTAAATTCATAAGGGGTGGTTATTGTTCCACACTATGATATAAAGGAAATAGAGACTTGAAGTGATCAAAATACGTACCCGTCCGGTACTTATGACTTTAGTATTTATCCCTATCATGTTCATCTGGACAGTCAAAGAGAAGAATGTCAGAGATATGTAAAAAAATATCAAAGATTCATACACGGTTAATATTGGAAGAGTATATTTTCTCTTATTAACAAAAGGATAAGTAAATGGAATATCAAGCATTTTTTGATGACATAGATACGATTAGATTGCAGGATGAATTGGCAAAATTTCTGGGTGTGAACAGTGACGGTATCATAGAGGTTTCGTATATCGATATCGTCAAGACAGCCGGACACAGCTGCGGTACGGTGGCAGGTGCCTACCTGACGGCAGAGATGGGGCTTAAAGCACTTTTTGCTGAAGAAGTACCCAAACGCGGAGAGATAAAGGTTGAGCTCAAACGCAAGCCTGAAGATGATAACGCCGGTGTCGTAGGCTGCGTACTCTCCAATATTACCGGTGCCACGACCGACTACGGTTTTGGCGGTATTCCCGGTGGAAAGTTCAACAGACGCAACCTGCTGTTTTACGGAGAGGATATTGCAAGTGATGTACGCTTCACCCGTCTCGATACGGGAGCATCGGTAGGGGTGAACTACCATCCGGGTAAAGTGGTCAACCCTATGCAGATACTGATGAGTGCGATTGGTGAGCATGCGACACAGGAAGACAAAGAAAGTTTTCCTGAGCGTTTTCAGGCCATGGTCAAACGTATTTTCGACAATAAAGAGAGCGTCATAGAGATCGTTTAACTCCCTGAACGAACCCTTCCCAAAAAAAAGGCATGCATAAACTTGAAGGCATGCCTCTATCCATAAAAATGAGAACACTTCACTTGGCAGACATAACTTTAAGAAAGAATTAATCATTTCGGCTCTATAATTAACTAACCAGTTGATTAATTAGGATGGACATGTCTAAAAAAATACAAAAACGGGATGCAAAAGTTTCCCGGGAGCTTATTATAACCCATGCCAAAGCACTTTTTTCTGAAAAAGGCTATGCTTCGGCTTCCATGGATGAGTTGGGAGAACGTTGCGGCCTGAACAAAGCAATGGTCTTTTACTATTTTAAAAACAAAAAAGGGCTTTATGAGTCTGTGATGCGTGAAATACTTGTCGAGATACAGCAAGCGATCATGGAAGAGAACAAAAAACACCAAACACCGGAAGAGGAGCTGGAAGGCTTTATTCGTACCTATGCGAAATATGCCTGTGCACACCCGTATCTGCCCTCTTTACTGCTCAAAGAGCTCAGTGACAGCGGTGCCATGTTACCCGACATGCTTTTTTCTTCGATGCGCCAGCTCTTTGCCCTTTTCAGTGATATTTTGAAACGCGGAGAAGAGAAAGGATGTTTTCATGATGCCATACCGATGATACTCTACTTTATGATACTCGGTACACTGAACCTCATGATAACGACCAAACCGCTGCGTATCAAAGCAGCAGAACTGGGAGACATAGAGGTCGATACCTGTGCCCAGTGTGATATCAATGACATTGCGGACTATATGACAGACAAAATAAAATTAATGCTAAAGGGGTGTGAATGAAGTTGAGACTATATAAAGTAGGGGTAACACTGTTTCTTGCAGGGCAGCTGGCACAGGCTGCGAACATTACAACACTGCTTAATGCCCTGCAACACAGACCCGAGAGTACGCTTGACCAGATCGCAGTCGACAGGAGTGCCCTGGGTGAAACGGCACTGAATGACAAACTGATGCCCAAGGTCGACCTCTATGCGGGCTATGAAACCTACAGCAGCCCCAACGGACTGCTTCCTGTAGTACCCAATGAACTCATCGGTATGGTGAAAGACCAGAGTATCGGTCAGCCTTTCAGCAAGCAGATCAGTAGAGAGGGAGTCTCTTTTACCTGGCCGCTTTTTGTGAAGTCCATCTATACGCTGAAAGAGAAAGCCAGACTGCTCAATCTGGCTTCCAGAGAGAAACGCAAACTGGGGCTGATACAGCGTCAGGCCGTGGTGGTCGGTTCTGTGGCACAGCTGCGATACATGGAGGCGTTAAAAAATGCCCTGGAGGCCAAAAAACGCTCCATCAAACAGACGGAGATCACCACTAAAATGAAAGTAAGAGCAGGGCGGGCACCCCAAAGTGCCATTTTTGTCCTCAACAGCCACATCAACGAACTTGACATTGCCATGAATACGCTGGAACAGAACATCAACCTGCTTGCATCAAAAGTAGAGACACTGACGGGCATACATGTGACAGGCTCTGTGGCATTGCGCATGAAACAGCGGGTGGAGAGAGGTGAGATCTTTGCGCTCAAACCGCTCTACCAGAAAGTCGAAGCGAGTAAAAAAGGGGTGAAGGCGGCTTCTGAAGCCTACATACCAAGCATTGTGACCAAAGGGAACTACACTTACTCCCAGGGTGAGGCCTATAACAACGGGAAGAACCTGCATGAGAATTTCGGAATGGCAGGCATCTATGTGACCATGCCGCTTTTTGACAGCAGCAAAGGAACCGCTTCCGAAGAGGCAAAGCTGGCTTATCTTCAGGAGAAGACGACTTATGAGCAGACCCGTCATACCCTGACGGTACAGGCCAATCAGCTGAACCGGGAGATCAGACTGCTGCAGCGCTCTGTGACACTGGGAAGGAAAAGTGTCTCCGACCAGAAGCGGCTTTTGAAGATCGCCAAGGTTTCCCTGACCAGCGGAACGATCACTGAGGAGGAGTATCTGCGTTATGAAGATGCGCTTGCAAACGCCAAAGCGGCACTCTACAAGTCCGAAGCGCAAAAATGGCAGGACACGGCACAACTGGCTGTAATATATGGAAATGACTTAAGAAGGATTGTAAAATGACAACGAAAAAAAAGATCATCACTGCGCTGGCAATAGGCGCGGTCATCGGGGCAGGGGTTTTGGCCATTAAGAAGAAAAAACATGAGTTGGCTGAAATTCCCATTATGAAGTCTTATGCTATGGTCGTCTCCACGATGGATGTCAAAAAAGCCCATGTCCTGCTGAGTCTGCCCTATCTGGCAACGGTCAAGAGTGACAAGAGTGTGCTGCTCTCTTCACGTATCGCAGCACGGGTCGAGAAGCTTGCCGAGTGCGGGAGCAGGGTAAAAAAAGGGGAGACCGTCGTCTCTCTGGATCAGCGTGACCTCAAAGACAAAAAAACGGCACTGCTGCTTCAGATCAACTCTACCAGAGCGGAGCTCGCTGCCAAGAAGATCGCCCTTTCTGCGGCAGTGGCAAGCCATAAGCGTACCACAAAACTGATGCGTGTCAAAGGGGCATCAAAAGAGATGTTCGACAGAGAGAAAACGCAGATAGAGGGGCTGAATGCCGCCATTACATCCCTGAAAAACAAGGTGTCCATTCTGCATGCGAACCTCTCCGAGATACAGACGGCATTGAGTTATGCCGTACTGACCGCACCGCAGGATGCCACGGTCTCCAAATGTTTCATCAACCCCGGAGATATGGCGATGCCTGGCAAACCGCTCCTGAGACTTGAGAGCAACACAGGGAAGTACCTGCTGCTGCGAAGTGCCGATGCCGTGGATGTCAGTTCTCTAATGTATGAGGGAAAAGAGTACCCGCTGCTGGCACTGAAAAATACCTTTAACGGTCTGCGTGAATACCGGGCAGATATACCTACCGAGCGTCCGGATGATGAGCAGGTATCTGTTGCTCTGGTAACGTACGATGACATTGCTGTGAAGGTGCCATTGGATGCCTTGCTTCAGACAGAGGGAAAGAACTACTGTTTCATCGCACACGGGAGTAAGACGGAAGTACGTGAAGTAGAGATACTCGCAAACGGTGTTGAAGGCCTGGTCGTAAGCGGGTTGAAAGAGGGTGAAAAGATCGTCATTGCCAAACCCGACATTCTGCTTCAGCTGCTTGGCGGTAAACCGATCGCTGTGAAACAGCAGAAGTAGAGGGAGCATTTATGTTTGAATTTTTTCATCGCAGACCCTATCTGATCTACAGTACGATCACGGCACTCTTTTTCATCGGTATCTACGGCTTGATCGCCATGCCGAAGAACCTTTTCCCCGATGTGGAGCGTCCGACGGTCGTCATCATTACCAAAATGCCTGGAGCGACCGCGCAGGTGGTGACAAACCTGGTCTCAAAACCTATTGAAGAGGAGGTGGCGAGACTCTCGCTTGTCCGTGATATCAGCTCTACCAATATGGCGAACTTTTCCATTGTCAAGGCAGAGTTTGAGTATGACAAAGGTCTGAATGCCGCTGCGGTCGATGTGAGTAATGCACTCTCCATCGTCAAAGCTAAACTGCCTGCCAAAGCTTCACCTTCGGTCTATACGACTGGTGCCTTTACGCTGCCGGTCGATGTTATTACGCTTATACCAAAAACCAAAGAGCTCTCCCTTTCGGAAGTACGGAAGATCGCGGACTCTTTCATTAAACCCTATCTGCTCAGTAACCCTGACATAGGAAATGTTGAAGTCTTCGGAGGCTATGAGTCTGCGATCAACATCTATATTGACCCTATCAAAGCGGCACAGTATCAGGTGAGTCTGGACAAGCTGACCAAAACGATCGCTGCTATTAACAAAGATGTACCTCTGGGATTCACCAAAGGAAAAGAGGGCTTTTTTACACTCTCTTTCTATGGGGAAAAAAACCAGATAGAGCAGATCAAGGCTATCCCTATCAAACCTAATTTGTACCTGGGTGACATTGCCAGAGTAGAGTGGGGACATGAAAAACGTTTTTCAGGCTATATCGGTAACGGAAAAGAGGGGATCGCTCTTGCCATACAGCGTGCACCCGGAGGTTCCGTACTCGATGTCAGTAACACGGCCAGAGCCGAAATGGAAAAACTGAAAAAACAGTACAGCAATCTTGATTTCCAAATTTCAGATACCCAGCATGATCTCATACAAACCTCAAATGATAACATGCTTGAGGCACTTCGTGATGCCATTATGTATACTTTAATTGTATTGATGTTCTTTTTGGGAAATTTCCGTGCAGTCATTGCCGTGGGGCTTTCTATCCCTGCGGTCTTTTTTGGTACTATTTCGGTTATTCTTCTTTTTGGCGGAGAGTTGAACATTGTGGTCTATACGGCCATCATCCTCTCTCTGGGACTGCTCATCGATGATGCGGTCGTCATTATTGAAAACATTGAACGGCATATCAGCAAACTGGGTGAAACACCTGATGAAGCGGTCATCAAAGGAACCAAAGAGGTGCTGCTGCCTGACCTGGCGGGGACACTCTCGACTACAATGATCCTCTTTCCGCTCATGTTCGTCGGTGGTTTTCCTCAGCATATTTTCCGGCCGCTTATCAGTACGCTGTTGATCGCCCTGGCGATCTCCTACATTATGTCCGTGACCTTCATTCCGCATATTGCACGCTTTTTGTACCGGGACGGTGTCACGGAAAAGAACCGTGTAGAGTTGATGTTCGACAAGCTCTATACCAATACCATAGCCAGGCTCATTGCGCCTTATGTGGGTATTTTGCAATTCTCCAACGGCAAACGCTCTTTTTTGCGTAAGATGATCCTTATTGTCGGTATTTTGGTCATGCTTGCTCTGAGTGTGAAGAACATTATGCCGGTCATCGGACGTGACGTCATGCCGCCTATGGATACGGGTATTGTCAAGATCCACCTGAAGTTCAGCTCCAATGCTACGGTAGAAGAAGCGACCAAAGAGCTCAAACCCTTCCTTGTCTGGCTTGAAAAGCAGAAAGAGGTCAAGATGAGTTCTGTGGCTTTCGGAAGTGAAGCCGGTGTCCTCTCTCTTGGAAGCGGAAACCTGCCGAGTGAAGCGACCATCACCATCAACTATGTCAACCGCTTTGAACGGAAGAAGACCATCTGGCAGATCGAAGAGGAACTGCGTGACGAACTGCACACACTCAAAGGGTTAAAGAGTGTGGATGTCTTTGACTTCGGTGCCACGGCACTCTCCAGCATTAAAGCACCGCTGGACATACGTCTGCGTTCCAGCGACTACAAAGGACTGCCGGAGATGGCAGACAAAGTGAGTCATGAAATTGCAGATATTCAGGGTCTGACCAGTATGTCGACCAGTTGGAAAAACGACTTTTCCCAGGCCAATGTCAAGATCGACGTGAACAAAGCGCTCAGCTACGGTCTGACCCCGATGGGCATTGCATCGCAGCTTCCTGTTAAAGGGCAGATCATTTCTGTTGAGGGAAGCCTGAGTTCCATGAATACACAGAATGTCAGGGTCTATCTTGACGGCAACTTCTCGCAAAACATTGAGAGTCTGAAGATGTTCCCGCTGCATACCAAACGCGGAGAGATCCCGCTTTCTACCGTTGCGAAGATCGATTATGAGTTGACAGAAGCCAAGATAGAGAGAAATAAAATGCTCTACAGCATCGATGTGGGTGCCTACCGTTCCACCAGACCGGTATCGCAGATCACAGCAGATGCAGATGAACGTCTCAGTAAACTGAACACCAGCGGGTATGAGATGCTGCAGGAGGGTGACATTGTTGAAATCAATGACAGTATGCAGCGTATTTTAAAAGCCATCGGCATCGGTGTGGTTCTTGATACCCTGCTGATGATCGTCATTTTCCGTTCGGTCTCGCTGGCGATGATGATGATCTTTATTCTGCCGCTGACGATGATCGGTGCGGCCTGGGGTATGCTCCTGTTCGGAAAGCCGAGCTCCATGCCGAGTATGGTCGGTATTTTGCTGCTCTTCGGTATTGTGATCAACAACAGTATCATCGTGGCGGATTTCTACCGTAAATACCGTGAGAAAGAGGGGCCGTTCGAAAGCGCCATGGAGAGTATCCGTATCAGGTTCCGACCGGTCATGATGACCACCTTCGGTACTATCGCGGGGATGATCCCTATTGCCCTCGAGCAGGCAGTGGGACTGGAACGTCTCTCTCCTCTGGCAGATGTCGCCATAGGCGGGATGATCATCGGTTCATTTCTGACCCTGGTCTATCTGCCTATGTTCGCGTACGGATTCGATAAAAACAAGGATAAAAAATGAATGCCATAAAAAAGTTTTTCACTTACGGAGAAGAAGTACCCGGCTATGAAGTGCCGGTACTCAATGAGAGAGAGGCACGTGCTGCTGCGGCTATTTTGTTCGTGGGTGCCTTTTTGGGGTTAATGAACGGTGTCATGCTGGGTACACCGGTCTTTTCCCAATATTTTGTAACATTTTTTGCGATCGATTTTACCATGAGGGTCGTTCAGCCGCGTTATGCTCCGAGTCTGATGCTGGGGCGCTTTTTTGTGCAGAACCAGAAGCCAGAGTATGTCGGTGCGGCACAGAAACGTTTTGCCTGGGCACTGGGGTTTGTGCTGGCATGGCCGATGTTCTACTATCTGGTCATCGATCTACAGCCAAATCCGCTGAAGGTACTGGTCTGTCTTATCTGTATGGCGCTGCTCTTTTTTGAAGCGGCTTTTTCCATCTGTCTGGGGTGCAAGATCTTTGAATGGGTCAAAAGCAAAGATCCGAAATACTGTCCTGGCGGTGTCTGTGAAATGCAGATCAAAGAGCCTGTTCAACGGTTTTCTCCGGTACAGACAGTCATTCTCGTTGTCACGGTACTGGTCATGGGGTATGGTATCTTCGCCTATTTTACAAAGTTGCCGGACAAAACGATCTTTGTCAAGAAAATGAAAACCCTGATGATGAGCCAGGAGGAACTCGATGCTTTGAAGGCTGAACGTGATGCCATTAAAAAGGCAAAAGAGAAAGCTGCAGTAGATGCCTTTTTCAGCGATGACGATGAAGAAGATGAATGATGCGTTTTCTCTTTGAAATACTCCTTCCCGGAGTGTTTTGAAGATAGAACAGTTTGTTTTATCGAATATATTCGTTGCTTTGCTACCGTCTCATACCATAGCTCTGGCGTCGCAAACGGCAGAGCCGCCCTGCGGGCTGGGTGCTACTTTGTCGCCATGGTATGAGACGGCAGCAGATATAAAGCGATCAAATTACTATACATAAAGGAACAATAATGCAAGCACCAACACCGGAACAGGTAGAAGCAATGATGATCGAGAAGATGGGAGCTTTGCCTCAAAGTTTAAACAGTGCCAAAGCGATCGACCCGAGATTTTTGGTCGAGCAGGCGATGAGCAGTAAATTCAGTGTTCAGGATGAGAAGAATCCTTTCGATCCGAAAACATCGATGATGATCGCACTGGCAGCTTCCATTACATTGGGAAGTGAAGAGTGTATCATGGAGCAGACAAGAATGCTGAAGAAAATGGGTATCAGCAAAGAAGAGTTGGCATACCTGGTACGTATTGTCAAACATGCACAGGGCAGTGCAGTCATGGGTAATGCAAAAGCAGCATTCGATACTTTCGAGAGTTAAATAACAGAGGAGGAAGAGGGAATGGTTGAGACGATAGAACGTGACAAAAATGACCTTTTTGCCTACAAATGGGGAGAACGTTTCTTTAAAGATCCGAAAACGCTTTTTGTGGTACGGAGTGTGGCACTGGGTGTGTTCGTCTATGCACTGGTTTATGGTTTCATTCATCCGGAAGCATCGGAGAACCATTTTACCACGGCGATCTTCTGGTCGTTCTTCTGGCCTTTCTTCATGTTCCTCTCTCTGCCGACACTGGGCGCGTATTTCTGCTCTGTCTGCCCTCTGGCATTCGTCGGTAAAAAGATCATCAAACGCAAAGGCAAAGCCTTTAAAATGCCCAAAGCATTGAAAAATCCCTATATCAGTCTTGCCGTTGTACTGGGTGTCTACTGGGGACTTTTCTATGCTTTTCCTACCGTATTTGCCAAACCGATCGCTGTGGCGTTCTTCTATACTTTTTTCACCTTATTGGCTTTCATTTTCTACTTTCTTTTCAAAGATATGAGTTACTGTGCACATATCTGCCCCATCAGCGCGATCCGTAATGCTTTTTCGCGTATTTCATTCATGTGGCTGGGAAGTTACCAGTCTGCCTGTGAAAGCTGTACGACCTTCGAGTGTGCCAAAGTATGTGAGTTCGACCAGTCTCCGTTCAACTTTGACAAGAACAACAGCATGGGAGACTGTACGCTCTGTATGGACTGTGCCAATGCCTGTGCCGCCATCAGCTACAAGTCCAAAGGTTTCGGTTTTTCTCTCACTCAGCCCATCAGACGTGCACGCGCTGTTGATGTGTGGACCTACCTGCTGCTCTTTGCTTTCATGACGCTTACTATGAAGCTGACAACTAACTTCAATCATAGTGATGCCTCCACTTATTTACCATGGATGTGGATATCAAATTGGCTCAAAGGGATTTTTCCTCACAGTCCTCTCAATTTTGAGGCAGTATTGACTCTGTTTGTTTCCTTGGTATCAACACTCTATATTGTTTATATCGGTTTTAAAAAAGCCGGAGAGAGTCTCGGGATCGACAAAAAAAGACTTTTTACCGAAGTAGGGTATGCCTATGCACCATTGGCGCTTGTGGCTTCCATCGGTGTCGCTTTTGTCAGCTTTTTTACCCGTTATTTCCACAATGTCGTCAACGGATTTATCGAGGCGTTCCACCTGCCGTTCCATTTCATCGAACCGCTTGTTTCTCCAGATGCCGGATGGCTGCATCTCTTCGGTGTTTTTGACCTGATCGCCGTGGCATGGACCCTGCTGCTGCTTTATCAACGTATTTCTCTTGTGGCCAAAGGGAAAGCAAGAAGTGCACAAAGAGCGGCATTCAGATGGCTATCTCTCCTGCCTCTGGTCTATCTGATACTCTCTCTTTTGTAAGTTCAGTGTGATCAGGAAACTATAATATATCAAGATATCTTGATATATTAAGATAATTCTGCTATACTCTTTTAAAACTGTCATAGGAGTATAGTGATGTGGAAAGAGTTTGTAGACTATTTGACGGTTGATCTGTTCGGTATGAGCGGACAGATCAATGATGCCGTCAACTTTTTCATTTATGATACCGTTAAAATATGGTTTTTGCTGATCACGATCATCTTTGCCGTATCGTTTTTGCGAACCTGGTTCAATACCGAGTATGTACGGGCACACCTGCAGGGGAAACCTGCACTCTACGGGCATGGAGCGGCAGCACTGTTCGGCATCATCACACCCTTTTGTTCCTGTTCTGCTATTCCGCTTTTTTTAGGGTTCATACAGGCAAGGATCCCTCTTGGGGTGACGTTCTCTTATCTTATCTCTGCTCCGATGAACAATGAGATCGCCATTGCCATGCTTTTTTCTCTTTTTGGCTGGAAGGTCACGGCGATCTATATCGGTTTTGGTCTTATGGTGGCCATTGTCGGCGGCTGGGTCATCGGGAAGCTCAAGATGGAAGACCAGATACTGATGGATGTACAACCCATCGATGCGGAGCTTCATGCCGATGTGGTGAAGATGACCTTTAAAGCACGGGCAAAAGAGGCCTGGGACTACACTTATGACATCTTCAAAAAGATCTACCTCTATGTGATGATCGGTGTGGGTGTGGGTGCATGGATCCATGGCTACATTCCGACGGATTTCATTGCGACCTATACAGGCGAGGGTAATCCTTTTGCAGTGATCATTGCCGTGCTGATGGGTATTCCCATGTACTCCAATGCAGCAGGTGTCATGCCGCTTGTTGAAGTCTTGACCAGCAAAGGGATGCTGCTTGGAACGGCACTCAGTTTCATGATGGCGGTCACCGCACTGAGCCTTCCAGAAGCACTGATACTAAAAAAGATCATCTCTATGAAACTCATTGGGATGTTCTTTGGGATCGTCGGTCTGGGTATCATCTGTATCGGATACCTTTTTAACTTTATATTATAGGAGAAAAAATGAAAATAGAAATTTTGGGAACAGGGTGCACCAAGTGTGTGGCTCTGCAGAAAGTCGTAGAAGAGGCAGTTGCAAAAGTGGGTGGTTTTCACCAGATCGAAAAGGTCGATGACATTATGGAGATCATGAAGTACAATGTGGTCAGTACACCCGGGCTTGTGCTGGACGGTAAAGTGGTTTCGACCGGAAAGCTTCTCTCTCTTGAGGAAGTGATCAAACTCATTAAAGAAGCATAGAGATGGTTAAGAAAGTATGTTTACTCATAGCCACAGGTGTTGTACTCTGGGCAGGAGAAACGGTACATTTGAACATTGACGATGCCTTTTATGAAAAGTCTGTCAAAAATGCGCCCAATGCAAAGCCTGTACTGGTCAGAGATACCGACAGTGCACTGGGACGGTACAATCTTTACCCTAAAAAACTTGACATCAAAGCATTGGCCAGAGCACACGGACATCTCTGTGACGGTCTGGTACTCTCTTACGTGGAACTTTCAAACCTTTTGCCAACACTTTTTGCTGACGGGGTCATAGACAGAACAGACCTGCGCGTGGTTGCCAAGAACAGTCCCTGTCTGGTCGATACTTCCGGCTTGATGACCGGTGCGCGCATCAACCATAGAAGACTTTCACTGGACAATTCTCTGGGCGGTGCTTTCATTGTCCAGAAGATCTCGACAGGGGAAGCCTACAAAGTAGAGCTTGCCGACAAAGGCTTTATGAAAGCCATGAGAGCAAAAGAAGATGAGATCAAAGTAAAACAGAAATCAGGGCAGAAAGTCACAGCCAAAGATGTCGATGAAGTCGAAGCACTCGCATTTGAAGCCATGAAACATTTGCTTAACACCGATCCGAAGAAACTTTTGAAGATCACAAAACTGAAGGACTACCACTTTCATTTTGACCTGAAAGATATCGGCTCCCGTTCAGACATTGGGAACAGAAGTGTCGGTAGATAGACATGGGTGAGATACCAGCTTTCATAAGCCACTTGCTGGAGTCCAACTCGATCCTCGTATTCTTGGGTGCCTTCCTCTCCGGAAGCATTACCGCTGCGGCACCCTGTTCTCTGGTGGCCGTGCCCTTACTTGTTGGAAGTTCGGTTGCGCTGAATAAAGACCTGGAAGGCAGGAAGAAAGTACTCTATACCTATGTCTTCACAGGCCTTTTTGCACTGGGTGTGGCAGTGAGTTTTTCCATACTGGGGTTCATGGTTGCCAAATTCGGCGGGTTTTTCTCTATTGCACCGCTTTGGGCTTACCTTATTGCCGGAGTTTTGAGTCTGCTCATTGCTCTCTATGCACTTGGATTTTTGGGAGAAGTCGATAAGTCGGCGATCATTCACAGGCTGATACGCTACAGGCTCTTTGGCGGTTTTCTCATTGGTCTCATCTTTGGCTTGGTCAGTACGCCCTGTGCTTCGGCACCGCTTTTTGCCATTGTCTCTTTGGCAGGAAGTTCCGGGTATCTCTACGCTTACGGGCTTATTCTTGTCTTTGCACTTGGACACTCTCTGCTGCTGCTTGCTGCGGGAGTGTCCGTCGGTTTTGCCCAGAGTATCACCTCAAGCCAGACCATGGTCAAAGTATCGGACTGGCTCAATAAAGGCTTTGCCCTGTTGTTAATGGGCTTTGGGATATACTTTTTCTATGAAGCGTATGCACAACTTTAGGAGTTTGTATTATTATGATCAGTTACATCCGTAAAACAGACGAAAAACAGCGCTGGCTCTTCTTCTCCACGCTGCTCAATGCTGCTTTGGCAGCCTCCAAACTCGGATGGGGTTGGATGATGGGCTCCACACTTGTTGTGGCAGACGGTATTCACTCCATCTCCGATGTGTTCGGAGCGCTGCTCATTTTCCTGGCACTCTTTTTTGCCGCCCACAAATCGGAACGTTTTCCCTACGGTCTGCATAAACTCGAAGACATGGCAGCGGTACTTGGCGGACTGGGAATACTCTATGCAGGTTATGAGATCATCCATTCGGTCTTTTTTGATGCAGGTATCAAGACACCCGAAGAGATCTGGACCACGGTCGGATTTATTCTGGTGATCGTATTTATACAGTATCTGTTCTACTTTTTTGAGCTCAAAGCAGCGAAGCGGCTGGGCTCACCGGGTGTCAAAGCCGATGCGGTCAACTGGCTGGGAGACATCGGGGCAGGGCTGATCGTCGTCATCGGTCTGATAGCACACCATTATCACGTACCGTATGCGCAGGAAGTCTCCGTGATCATCATTGTACTGATGATCCTCAAAGGGGCTTACGATGTACTCAAAGAGGGGCTGCTCTCTCTGCTGGATGCCACCGATATAGAGATGAACGATACCATCCGGAAAATAGTCATGGCAGAACCGGATATTACCAATATCAAACGTCTGAATGTACGCAAATCGGGAAGTGTCTACTTTGCCGACATTGAATTGAATGTCGCGGAGGTCACTGCCGCGAAGGCACACAGCAGTATTGATGAAGTGGTCAACAGCCTGCACAGGGAGATAGACTCTCTGGAAGCGGTGACCATACACTATGAACCGGAGCACCCGCCGTATGAAACAGTGGTTACACTCTTGGAAGAGGATAAGAAAAAGCTGACAAGCAAGTTTGGCCGTACCGTCTGGCTGAAGGTCACACATGTGACAGAAGAGAAAGAGCAACTCTCAGAGGAAGTGGTCAAAAACCCGGCGCTTGATGCACCGCAAGGTAAAGCCTTTAAACTCGTAGCCTATCTGCTTTCCATCCACACAGACAAACTCATTATGGGGAGTGTGGATCTGGATGAAAATATTCAGACACTGTTCGAGGCATTGAATATTGAGGTTATTCATCTCTAAAGGTGATCTTTAAAGTATGCTGCACTTTCAGAAAACTTTAAACAGATCAGGTATATAATTAATTAACTGGTTAGTTAATTTAGATATTAACTGCCGTTCATCACTATATTAGAAGGAACAACGATGCAAAATAATGTACAGGCAGGACAACTCAGCAGAGCAGACAGTAATGTGCTGTTGAACTCGGTTTACCACTGGATGATGGTCGGTCTCCTGATCTCCGGGCTCAGTGCCTTTATGGTCATACACAGTACCACGATGTTAGATCTGCTTTTTGGCAACCCCTATATGATCTGGGTACTTTTTCTCATAGAGCTGGGATTGGTCATTGCCATCTCTGCGGGTATTAACACGATGGATGTCTCCACAGCGAGGATCCTGTTCATTCTCTTCTCTGTCGTAGACGGCATGACGCTGGCAAGTATTTTACTCATATACACAGAAGCATCCATTGTCACCACATTTTTCATAGCAGCCATGACCTTTGGTGTCATGAGCCTCTACGGTTACTTTACCGATACTGACCTGAGTTCATGGGGTAGTCTTCTTTTTGCAGGGCTTATAGGGATCATCATCGCTTTTGTTGTAAACTTTTTTCTTCAAAGTCCTGTGTTCGAATGGTGGATCTCTGTGATCGGTGTGATCATTTTCGTCGGGCTTACCGCCTACGATACACAGAAGATCAAAGCCATGGGAGAAGAAATGGCAGGTAATGACCCGCAAAGTTTAAGCCGTATAGCGATCGTGGGTGCATTGACACTCTATCTTGATTTTATCAACCTCTTTATTTTGATGTTGGAATTTTTTGGGAACAGAAGAAATTAGGAGTAGAGTATGAGTGAACACCATCACCATAACGTAAGTGGTAAAAATCTCTTTTGGACGATCGTACTCAATGTGATCATTACGCTGTCTCAGATCGTGGGAGGTATTATCTCCGGGTCACTGGCACTGCTGAGTGATGCCATGCACAACTTCAGTGATGTACTGGCACTTGTCATTGCCTATGTCGCCAACCGTCTGGCAGCACGTCCCAATGATGTATCAAAAACATTTGGGTACAAACGGGCAGAGATCTTGGCAGCACTTTTCAATGCCTCTGTCCTCATCGGGATAGCGATATTTCTAATTATAGAAGCATTTCACAAGTTCTACCATCCTGAAGTGGTCAATTCTGTCTGGGTCATCGGCTTGGGTGCCCTGAGTATTGTACTCAATACGGCCAGTGTCCTGCTTGTCAAAGAAGATGCGCATGACAACATGAATGTTCGCGCTGTCTATCTGCATCTGCTGACCGATGTGATGACGAGTATTGCCGTTGTACTTGGCGGCGTGCTGATGTACTATTTCAGTCTCTTCTGGATCGATCCGCTGGTCTCTGCACTGATCGCGCTTTATCTTATTTGGGCCTCGTTCGGTCTTGTTAAAGAGAGCAGTGCGATCTTAATGCAGTTTACTCCCGAAGGCATCAATGTCGATGAGGTGGTCAAAGCGATCGAGTCCGAGCCGGAGATCGAAGATGTACACCATATTCACATTTGGAAACTCGATGACAATCATATTCACCTGGAAGCACATTTGGATTTTAACGATGATGTTCCCTTGTCTGTTTCAAACAAAGTGATGGAGAAACTGGAGACAAAACTGCATGATGACTTTGACATAGAACATACAACTTTTCAGTGTGAGTACGGAAGAGATGACAAGAAAGAGATCATTATTTAACGAGGGAAAAAATATGAAAAAAAGATTTTATTGACACTGTTTATAGCAACGCTTGCAATATAAAGCATTGAATGATGATATTTATGCTGTGAGAAAAGAGATTAAAGGTAAAAATGTAGTTGAAAAACTGTATGATAACCTCAGAAATGCATTTGTCTCTTTGGTACATGAAAGCAAAAGTAAAACCCACCAAAAAGATGAACATCAAACACTTAAAAAATAAAAGGATTAAAAATGTGGAAATACACAACACTAGAAATGGGTATGAACAAGGCACTGATAGGTAAATTTAAAAAATATGCCAAAATCGGAGGCGTAATCTTTATTCTTTTAGGTATTGCAGGGGTCTTGTTCCCGACATTTATGACATTTGGTACCTTGGCATTTGTCTCTTACCTGATGTTATTTGCAGGTATCAGTGCAGGGGTACTTACTTGGACGAGTAACCGTAATGACTGGACAGGGTGGTTAAAAAGTTTTATACTCATCGTGGTAGCGTCTTACATGATATTTTACCCAATGCAAGGTGTGGCTACACTAGGGCTACTCTTTAGTATCTATTTCTTTATGGATGCATTTACAGGATTTGGATTGGCATTTTCTGCTGAGGGACAAAAGCACAAATGGGTTTGGCTCTTCAATGCAGCTACCTCTTTGGTCTTGGCGATTATCTTCATTATAGGTTGGCCATTTACCTCCCTTTGGCTTGTAGGCTTTTTTGTAGGTGTAAGCCTCTTTTTTGATGGTATTGCACTGCTTGTAGGTGGAGCAGCCTTGGATGCAGTAGAAGAAAACGAAGAAAAAGAACAAAAATAATTTAAACAGGAGTCTGGTATGAAAAAAATAGTGATAGTAGGTGCAGGATTTGCAGGGTTACATATATTTTATAAAATAAGACACCTCATCGGTAAAAAGATAGATGTCACAGTGATAGATGCTCGCTCTCATGCACTACTTAAACCTGCACTCCCAGAAATAGCCTTTGAGGGTGCACCTTTGTCACACTCTTTGGTGGAACTGGAACATACCCTTGAAAGTCGTGGAGCAACATTTATACAAAATAAAGTAGATCTCATAGAACCTGATTTAAATAGAGTTATTTTAAAAGGTGGAGAACAGATAGAGTATGATTATCTTTTTGTGACATTAGGTGCAGTGAAAGACTATGATGCCATAAAAGGATACAAAGAGTATGGTTACTCTGTTTGTGACGATACCCAAGCGCAAAAACTCTGGGAAAAAGTCAAAACTTTTAATGGTGGACGCATCGTTACGGGTGCAGCTAAAAGTTACTGGGGTAAAAGAGTGAAAGCTCCAGAACTGTCTGCACCCTGTGAAGGTCCTATAGGTGAAGTGATGTTCATGCTTGACTATTATCTTGA
>JALSUP010000083.1 GCA_027071315.1 Sulfurovum sp. | reverse complement strand
AGTGTGGCGGTGTAATAGCCTGCAAAGAAAGGGAAAACAGCACCAATGATGGCAATGCCCCAGCTTCGCTTTAAGCCCCGTGTGAAGTTTGAAATATTCTCTTCAAAGCCCAGTGCGAACATGACAAACACAATTCCCCAGTCACCGATGGCTTCCAAGACCGTATTCTCTTCAGGCAATATGCCAATATTCACCGCTACCGAACCAAAAATGATGAGCCAGAGGACATCTACCGTGTTGGTTTTGGTAGAGAGTATTTTGGCAAGGACGACTATTGCCAAGATAATAGAAGTGTAGATCCATAAATGTTCCATGCCATCCCCTTGATGCTTTGTTTTACTAAGGGTAGCGAAATCTCTTGTGCTTTTCAAGGTTTAACTGCAACTTGGGTATAATCTTTGATTAAATTCCACGAATCAGGCCGACAATGAATTTTGAAACCTACCCTTTTGAGAAACTTAATACCCTTCTTGAAAACATAGAACCAAACCCACAATACACAGCACTCTCTCTCACTATTGGAGAACCGCAGTTTGCGACACCGGCATTCATATTGGATGCACTTAAAGAGAATGCAGAACTGCTCAATAAATACCCTAAAACGGCAGGTGAAGTTTCGCTGCGTAAGGGAATGCTGACGTATCTTGATAAGCGTTTTGATCTGAAGCTTGATAACGCTCAGATCATCCCGACATTCGGTACAAGGGAAGTACTTTTTAACTTTCCCCAGTTTTTGTTGCACGATGTTGAAAACCCTGTGATGGTCTTTCCCAATCCTTTTTACCAGATCTATGAAGGTGCAGCCAAAGCGTGCAGGGCAGAAGTTGTTTACCTCAATTTGAATGCAGAGAATGATTTTCAGCCGGAAGTCGATGAAGTGGCTTTGGCAAAGGCAGATTTTGTCATCTTGAATTCACCGAACAATCCGACCTCTTCGGTCATGCTGATGGAGGAGCTCAAAAAGTGGGTAGCCCTGGCACTCAAACATGACTTTGTTCTGATGAATGATGAGTGTTATGCCGACCTCTACCTGAATGAACCGCTTCCATCGTTACTCAATGCAAGTATTGAAGCGGGAAATCCGGAATTTAAAAATATTCTGGTCATTAACTCCATCTCCAAGCGTTCATCCGCACCGGGCTTGCGTTCCGGTTTCATTGCAGGAGATGCAGAAATCTTGAAAGCCTACATGACATACCGTACTTATGTCGGTTGTGCTTCTCCTTTGCCTTTGCAGGCAGCCGCGGCTGTTGCCTGGGCAGATCAGGAACATGTGGAAGGTTTTAGAGAGAAGTACAGAAAGAACTTTGCTGTGGCCAAAGAGGTTTTGGATATTGAAACACCTGAAGCCACTTTTTACATTTGGCTCAAAGTGGACGATGAAATCACTTTTACCACGGAGCTATACAAAAACTATAACCTCAAAGTGATCCCCGGTTCATTCCTGGGACGTGAGGGAGAAGGCAAAGGCTATGTCAGACTTGCCCTTGTCTATGAAGCAGACAAAACAAGAGAAGCGTTAAATCGTATTGCTGCTCTTCAATCTGAATTAAAAAATAAACTGTAGGGTGCGTAATCACGCACCAATAAAGGAAAAATATGGAAATGCCAGAAATACACGTAGAAGAGTTAAAAAAAGACCCGGAGTTCCTAGCGAACATCAAACGCCTGGAAGAAGAGTGTAAAAACGAAGAGTCAATTGCCAAGGGCTATCAGCTTTTGGATGCCCAGTTGGTCATTGAAGCACCGGAAGACGACATTAACGAAGTCTTTACCTTTATTGTCAACACGGCTTTTGACAAATTGGCAGAGTACCTCTCTACCCATAAAAACTTTGATGTACAGAATGACATTGAAGAGCGTGCCATTGCCAGAGCCATTTATGAACATGCCATTCAGCGTTATTCTGAAAATGACAAAAAGGCTGCCAAGGAGATGTTCCTTGTCTTACACCACACTATTGACCATAAGAGCCTGAAAGATGCGATGATGGTACATGCCTGTGCAGTCATGGCAGGGAACAGTTTTGAAAACTTCATAGAAGAGATGGTCGATGTGAGCAGCATTGATGAGCACGATCCTTTGGCCTTTTTCATACAGACCTTTGTGCAGCCGACAGATATTTTGCTGGCAATGTTTGCCAAGTATGTCAAAGAGGGGGAATCAGAGTTGAAAGTATTGGAGGAGTCAAAATGAAAACAGGCAGTATGAAAATACACTTTATCGGTATTGGCGGGATAGGTCTCTCTGCGTTGGCAAAGTTCCTGCACAATGACGGACATAAAATTTCCGGTTCCGACATTAAACAGACGGAGATCACCAATGACCTCGGGACCAATTTTGGTGCCAAGATCACTATTCCCCATCATGCAGATGCGGTTGAGGGTGTTGATGTCGTGGTGCATTCTGCTGCTGTTCGTCCTACCAACCCTGAGTACCAAAAAGCCAAAGAATTGGGCATTAGACTGCTTTCCCGTAAAGAGGCACTTAAACCCATACTGGAAGACAAAGAGGTTTATGCCGTGGGTGGTGCTCATGGTAAAAGTACCACATCAGCGATGTTGGCATCACTGATCCCTGAGTCGAATGCCCTCATTGGTGCCATCTCCAAAGAGTTTGGTTCCAACGTGCGTAACTACCCCAACAATCGTGTTGTTTTTGAAGCAGACGAGAGTGATGAAAGTTTCCTGAACTCCAACCCCTATCTGGCCATCGTGACCAATGTAGAGCCTGAGCATATGGAGTATTATGAGTATGATGAAGAGCGTTTTTACAATGCCTACAGAAACTTCCTGTCACTGGCAAAAATACGTGTGATCAATGCTGAAGATGAATTCTTGGCCTCTTTAGACTATGAGAGTATTAAACTCTATCCTTCCAAAGATATTCAAAATATTGAGTATGTTCTCATTCATGGAGAACCGCACACACGTTTTGAATTTTTAAACCATGGTAGCTTTGATGTCTTTGGTTTAGGAGTACACATTGCACTTGATGCCGCTTTGGCGATTTTGGCAGCCTTGGAACTGGGTGAAGATATTGAAGCTATCCGTAAAAATCTTTTGAACTACAAAGGGATCAAAAAACGTTTTGATATTGTACAGAACAAAGAAGAGATGGTGGTCATTGATGATTACGGACACCACCCGACAGAGATCAAAGCGACCATTGAGTCTTTGCAGGCCTATAAAGAGTTAAGAGGTTTTCATTCACTCAATGTGATTTGGCAGCCGCATAAATATACCCGTACCATAGATAACCTGCCAGCCTTTGTAGAGTGTTTTGAAGGGGTGGATGAGTTAACTATCCTTCCTATCTGGTCTGCAGGTGAAATACCGGTGGACATTGACCTGAAGGGTGCATTCAGCCGGTATAAACTCACCATGGCAGACTCGGTCACCAAAGAGGACTGTGTGGTCAAGATCATGAAAGACGGTAATATTGTCAAAGGCTATAATGAAGGGCTTGTCTGTTCATTCGGGGCAGGGGATATTACGTATCAGATACGTGGTGAGGCATAAAAGCACATCGCTTGGAGATGCGACTTCAGTCGCATGTCAGCGACTGAAGTCGCTGCTCCACTGTTAGATGGAAGTACAGATGCTTTCTAAGTAAGCATCAATGTCAGCGATGACTGTTTCAAGGTCTCTCTCCCCATCGATCACTTTAAGCACTTCTTTACTGTCGTAGTGTGCTTCAATTTCCGCTAAAGACTCTTTGTATGAAGCAAGTTCATGTTCAAAGATCTCTTCTGAACGTCCGGATGCGATCCAGCGTTCTCTTGCCAAATCTTCATTGACTTTAATTTCAAGGACAGACATGACAGAAATTTTGTCATTGTTGAAGATGTAATCACAGAAATACTGTAACTGCTTCTCTTTCCCCGGGAATCCGTCAAGCAGTACCACTTCAGTGGGTGCATTTTTGACTGCATCTACGATCATCTCAACAACGATCTGTGTAGGTACAAGGTCACCTTTCTCAACAAAACTTTTTGCAATGGATCCTACACCGCTTCCTTTGGCAATTTCCGCTTTGATAAGGTCTCCCGTAGAATAAGAGGTGATCCTGTCTGAATGTTTTTCTGCAAGCATTTTTGCATCTGTTGATTTTCCGGAACCCGGTGCTCCGATAAGTAAAATGAGTTTTTTAGGCATTACTCTGTCCTTCATAAAAATATATCTATTATTATATCAGATTAAGCGTAAATAAATCAGAAAAAAATATATTCTCTTGAAAAAAGCCTCTTTTTTTCCTCCTATTAGTTAAATTTTTGTTATAATTCTCTTATCTAGATACAAAGGAACTTCATGCCTCAAAATGACAATACAGTAGAACTTCTGACCGGTAAAGACCGCTTGGGTAAAAAAAGCAGGATCCCTGCCTGGTTGGATTATTTGCAAAGTGCAACAGGTTTGTTCCTGGCGCTTTTCATTACGTTTCATATCTTATTTGAATCGTCGATTCTGTTTGGGAAAGAAGCGATGTACAGACTGACCAAAATGTTTGAAGGGGAACCTTTTATTGAAGGGGGAGAACCGCTGATCATTACGGCTTTAGCCTTTATTATCTTCTCTATGTTTATTTTTCATGCTTTTCTTGCCATGCGTAAGTTCCCGTCCTCTTACAAAGAGTATCAGCGTTACCGTGCACACAGTAAACTGATGCACCACCAGGACACCAACCTGTGGTTTATTCAAATTACGACGGGTTTTGCGATGTTCTTTTTAGGTTCCATTCATCTCTATATGATGATGACCTCGCCGGAAAATATCGGCCCTTTTGCTTCATCGGACAGAATATACTCTGACTGGATGTGGCCAATGTATCTACTTCTGCTCATTTCTGTTGTGTTACATGCCTGGGTAGGTGTCTACAGACTTATTATCAAGTGGGGTTGGTTTGACGGTGATAATCCTCGTCAAAACCGTAAACGTGCAAAAACAATGATCAAAGGACTGGTCGCGATCTATCTTGTGCTTGGACTACTTTCGCTTGCGAGTTATATGAAGATCGGGTATGACCATCAGGATAAATATGGAGAGAGATACGTGTCGGAGGTGAAAAAATGAAGATAATCTATACAGATGCACTCATCGTTGGTGGTGGTTTAGCCGGTTTAAGGTCTGCGATTGCAGCAAGAGACAAAGGCTTAGATACGATCGTAATCTCGATGGTACCGGTAAAGCGTTCACACTCGGCAGCAGCCCAGGGCGGTATGCAGGCGAGTCTGGGAAACAGTATTAAGGGGGAAGGGGACAATGAAGATGTTCACTTTGCCGACACGGTCAAGGGTTCCGACTGGGGATGTGACCAGGATGTCGCACGTATGTTCGTGACCACCGCACCCAAAGCCATTCGTGAGTTGGCTGCCTGGGGTGTGCCCTGGAGCCGTATCGGAAAAGGGCCCAGAGAAGTGGTCATTAACGGCAAAAAAGAGACCATTGTCGAAAAAGACGAAGCCCACGGGCTCATTAATGCCAGAGACTTTGGTGGAACGAAGAAGTGGCGTACCTGTTATACTTCGGATGCCACAGGGCACACTATGTTGTATGCGGTTGCTAACGAAGCCCTGAAGCGTGAAGTCGAAATTCACGATAAAAAAGAGGCTATTTCCATCATCCATGAGAACGGTATCTGTTCGGGAGTGGTCGCAAGAGACCTCATTACCGGTGAACTGATCGCCTATGTCGCAAGAGGAACCATGATCGCCACAGGCGGTTACGGACGTATCTATAAGCAGTCGACCAATGCCATCATTTGTAAAGGGATCGGTGTGGCCATTGCGCTGGAGACCGGTATTATTGAACTGGGTAATATGGAAGCGGTACAGTTCCACCCCACACCGATCGTACCGTCAGGTATCCTTTTGACAGAAGGGTGTCGCGGTGACGGCGGGGTACTGCGTGACAAAGACGGTTACCGTTTTATGCCGGACTATGAACCTGAAAAGAAAGAACTTGCTTCAAGAGATGTTGTGAGCCGTAGAATGATCGAGCATATCCGTAAAGGCAAAGGGGTCAAGTCTCCACACGGTGACCACCTCTGGCTTGACATTTCCATTCTGGGACGTGAACATATTGAAAAGAACCTGCATGATGTGCAGGATATTTCCAAAACCTTTAACGGCATAGACCCTGCCGATGAGGGTGAAAAAGGATGGATGCCGGTTCTTCCGATGCAGCACTACTCCATGGGTGGTATCCGTGTGAAACCGACAGGCGAGTCTACGAAAATGAAAGGACTCTTCTGTGCAGGAGAAGCTTCATGCTGGGACTTGCACGGTTTCAACAGACTGGGTGGAAACTCGGTGAGTGAAGCCGTAGTTTCGGGGATGATCGTTGGAGAGTATTTTGCAGAATATTGTGCAACAACACACCTCAATACCAACACCTTTACCATAGAGAAATTCCTTGAAGAGCAAAAAGAGTACCTGGAAGAGATACTTTCATATGATGGTGGGAAAAATATCTTTGACATAAAAGACAGAATGCGTACCATTATGCAGGACAAAGTGGGTGTTTTCCGTAATGGAAAAGACCTTGACGATGCCGTGAATGAACTCGAAGAACTGCTCAAAATGGTCAAAGAGATCACCGTCACAGACAAATCATTCTGTAACAACCCTGAACTCAACGAAGCCTACCGTGTGACAAAAATGCTGAAACTGGCACTCTGTGTGGCCAAAGGTGCCTTGGACAGAACAGAGAGCAGGGGTGCACACTACCGTGAAGACTACATGAAAAGAGATGATGAAAACTGGCTTAAACGTACGCTTGCAACCTGGACAAACCCGAATGACACTATGCCAACGCTGCATTATGAAGAGCTGGATATCAACAAAATGGAGATGCCTCCTGCCTTCAGGGGTTACGGTAAAAAAGGTGCCATTATTTTGAACGCACTTTCCGAAGTGAGAGAAACCGAGATAGAGCAAATTAAAGAGACCCTGGGTAAAGTAGACCGATTTACCATGCAGGAGGCACTTTTGTCTTTCGAACTGCCAAATAACTACAAAAGAAAAAATGAGAGAGTAGGAGTAGGATATGATTAATAAAAGCCAACAAGTTGAAGAAAATCCGGAAGGCTACAGAGAGATAGAGATTACCATCTTTCGCTACAATTCCGGGAAAAAAGATGACAAGCCGGCTTATCAGACCTATAAACTGATTGAAACTCCCGGGATGACGCTTTACATCGCCCTGATTAAGATCTGGTCAACGATGGACCATCATCTCTCTTTTGACTTTGTCTGTCGTGCCGGTATCTGCGGTTCCTGCTCCATGGTCGTTAATGGAAAACCGAGACTGGCCTGTAAGACACGTACGGAAGAGTTCCCGGACGGGAAGATCACCCTTCTACCTCTGCCTACCTTCAAACACATCAAAGACCTCTCTGTCGATACCGGGAACTGGATGAACGATATGTCTATTAAAGTAGAGTCTTGGATCCACAGTAAAGAAGAGACGGACATCGCTGCCATTGAAAAGCCGATAGAACCGGATGTAGCGCAGGCTGTCTTTGAACTTGACCGCTGTATCGAGTGCGGTATCTGTCTGGCTTCCTGTTCCACAAAGATCATGCATGAAGACTTTGTCGGGGCGGTAGGTTTGAACCGTTCGGCACGTTTTGCCATGGACCCGCATGATGACAGAACAGATGATGAATTCTATGAACTCATTGGAGATGACAACGGTGTCTTCGGCTGTATGTCCCTGATGGGCTGTGAAGACCACTGCCCGAAAGAGTTGCCGTTACAGACCAAGATCGCTTATATGCGTCGTAAAATGGTCTCTTTAAAGTAAATACGCCATGGCGTTGGCATCTGACTATTTTCTGCTCTATCACGGTGTGCATTTTGAAGCACCGTCAGAGCAGCATACTTTGGCATACAGCAGTACAAAGGAGGAAATTCAAAACTTTGCACTGCTTCTCATGATCTCCCGAAAAGCATTCGATAAATTTTCCGTACTGGCATCTTTTGAAAACCTTTGTCGCACCCTGAACGTTAAACCCCCCAAAGACCTCTCTGCTTTACATGCTTTACAGTATGAGATCATTCAGGCGTTAACTGCAAGGTATCACAGAGAAGACTTTGAACTGCTGCAAGATACTTTTAGCTATTTACTGAACGAAGAGATACTGCAAAAAGAGAATTATAAAAAGCTTTTATCGTTGTTTGCTTATGCGCAAAATGAAGTGAGATCAGAAAATAGTGTAGCGCTGCCATTCTCTTTTCCTGAAGCAAAAAAAAGTATTTTTGACAGTATTGAAAAGTTGAAGCTATTGGCAGATGATACACGCTGTTGTAATGATGTCAAAACATTTTTAAATGCACAGAAATTTTCCATTGGTATTACGGGTGTGATGAATGCAGGAAAATCGACACTCATCAATGCACTCATGGGTGAAGAGATTTTGGGTACCTCGGTCGTACCGGAGACTGCGAACCTGACACTTTTACAATACAGCAAAAATCCTTCTGCGACTGTCGTTTACTGGAATCAAAGAGAGTGGCAGAACATTGTCAAGGCTGCAATGGAAATAAAAGCGATGAAAGACTTTGTAGAAGAGACAGAAGAGACTTTTTCAAATGACTTTAACGATTATGTGCAGGAAGTATCAAAAAGAGAAAACATAGGCATTGAGGCCTTGCCATTCTACACCTCTGCGGCAGCGTCCAACAAAAAATGCAATCTGGTCAAACATGTGGAACTTCAAACCGATCTCTCCTTTTTAAAAGAGGGGGTGGAGATCGTAGATACACCAGGTTTGGATGACCCTGTCATACAGAGAGAAGAGATCACCAAAGGGTACATCTCCTCCTGTGACATGCTTTTACACCTGATGAACGTTTCACAGAGTGCCACACAGACCGATGTGGCATTTATTGTCGATGCTTTGCTTTATCAAAATATTACAAAACTGCTGATCGTCATTACCCGTGCAGATACGGTGAGTCAGAATGCGTTGGATGAAGTGATCGCCTATACGAAACAGTCGATCACCGAGGAACTTACACGGGTTAACAAAGAGAACAGACTTAGCAGCATCTTGGAAACACTTGACTTTATCGCTGTTTCAGGGAAAATGGCACTGCTTTGTAGGACAGATCCGGAACAGGCTGAAGCAAAAGAGTATAGCTTGGAAAAGAGTGGTATGTTAGCCTTGGAGAGCCGTTTGAATGAGACACTTTTTGGTGCAGAGGCGCAAAAGAGTCAACTGCTCATACACTCTGCACAAAAGAAATTGCAACATCACATAGACGAGAAGTCAAACAGCTTACGCTATATGCTTGAAC
>JALSUP010000082.1 GCA_027071315.1 Sulfurovum sp. | reverse complement strand
CCCTGGCTTCTGTTTCACAACTTGAAAAGGTGATGTCCAAAACACAAAAGCTTTTAAACAAAGTACAAGACCCCATACTCGTCATACAGGGGGACAATGACCCGACAGTCAAACGGGAGAGTGCCAAACTGATCTACGATGCCGTTTCCTCAGAAGAGAAGGAACTGATGATTCTACCTAGAGAAAGACACAGTATACTGGCAGATGAACGGGCAGAGGAGATCTTTGAAGACATTTATCACTTTGTTGAAAAATATACGAAGGATGATGCCTAAAGCTTTTATGTTATGATTGCATTTTTATAATCCAGAGTTAAAAAGGTGTTTGAAATGATGTGTTACTGTAAAAGTGGGAAACTCTTCTCCCAATGTTGTGAACCTGTTTTAAGAGTTGATGAGGTACCGGCAACTGCCTTAAGTCTGATGCGTTCACGCTACTCAGCATACTGTCTGGGAGATGTCAATTACCTACAAGCCACAACACATGACCACACTTGGAGTGATGAAGAGTTAAAATTCATTCAGGACTGGGCAGACAACAGCTTTTGGCAACATTTGGAGATCGTCGATCACAATGATGAGATGGTGGAGTTCAAGGCCTACTATATTTTTGAAAAGAAACAGCATCTGCATCATGAGAAGTCTGTTTTTAAAAAAGTGAATGATATGTGGAAATACGTCGATGGTGAAGTCTATGAAGATAAAGTTGAATTTTTGAGAAACGAAACGTGTATTTGTGGTTCCGGACAAAAATACAAACGTTGCTGTTTTAAGAAGTTAGTATGAAAATCAATGTGATCATTATCGATAAGAAGGGTAAAGACAAACTTTATGCGGGACTTATTGAGCACTATCTTAAGATAGCCAAACCATTTGCAAAAGTGGAGGTTATAGAACTTTTTGACAAAGAGATCAGCAAGGCACAGGATATCTCTCCTGAAGCGGCACAAAAGTCATATACGAAGGCTTTGGAGAAATATTTGTCGACGGGAGTAAACATTGCTTTGGATCCCTCTTCAAAAGAGGTCGACAGTCACCAATTCGCAAATTTGCTTAAGGATAGCGTCACCGTAAACTTCTACATTGGCGGTGCATACGGCTTTGAGAGGGATTTTTTAAGCAAATGTAATAAAGCCGTATCATTTGGTAAAATAACGCTTTCACATAAACTGGTGAAAGTTGTTTTACTGGAACAGATCTTCAGGGGTCTGACCATCAACAACAATCATCCATATCACAAATAGGAAGAAGAGCAGAATGATCAGTAATCAACAGTTAGAAGAGTTCAAAGAAAAGTTAACAGAGAGAAAGATTCAAATTGAGAAAAACCTTACCGGTACAGCACTTGAATTAGACGGGATGAGAGATCTGGAATTGAATGATGAAGGCGATTATGCCGCAACATCTGCAAAAACAGTTGTTGACAGTGCTATTTTACAGCAACAGCGTAAAGAATTAAACGAAATTGAACTTGCTTTGGATAAAATAAGACTAGGAACTTACGGCATCTGCGAGATGTGTGAAGAGCCTATTGGTCTACCGCGTTTACAAGTGAAGAATTTTGCACGTTTTTGTATCGCATGCCGGGAGATCACAGAAAAAGAACAACAATAAATAGAACACAATAAAAGGATAGTACATGAGACTGGGTCTATATATTTTTGCTGCACTTACACTTATAGGGATCGTTGGGGCGATCACCTATACTGTTAATCCAAATAATTATCTTTTGGAAATTATGGGGATCAATTTAAATCTCCCTGTTTCTGTATGGATCGTTTTACCGATGATACTTTTACTCATCTTTACCGTGATCCATATGGTCTTCTACTCTTTGAAAAGTTATTTTAAACTTAAGAAGTGGCACAGAGATGCAGAAACATTGGATGATGCACTCTACTGGTCAATGGTACAGGAGCCTAAAGAGCAAAAATATGCCATTGCGCCTATTAAAAGTTCTGCGGCAATTCTTGGAAAAGCGAACCTTGAAGTGTTAGACACAGTTGAAGGCTTAAGTCCAAGACTGGCAAAAGTGGTCAACCTTATTAACAAGATCAAAAATGGTGAGTATATTGACCTGAAAGAGCATAAAATGGGAAAAGTCTTTAATGAAGGCAACCCGATCTTGGCACAAAACAGACTGAACCGTCTTGAAAAAGATGATAAATTTGTAGAAGAAGTCATGAAATCTTCCAGTTCCTACTCCGCACCTGTACGAGAAAAAGCCCTGGCGATCTTTGCTGCGAAAGAGTCTTTCTTCAAGGCACGCAAATATGCAAAGGTCTTTGATGTGAAGAACTTCTTTGTCATGCTTGAACGTGTGAATGCTGAAGAAGACATGGAACTGACTTCTGAAATTATGGATGACTTTATTGACGGATTGAAACTGACTTGTAATGACTTTACGAAAATTGCGTATATTACAAAAAAACAATTCAGACCGGACGAGAACCTTTTACTCTTTAAAAAGTATCAGGCTGCCAATCCAAAAGCACAACATGCCTACCTCTACCTTCTCTTTGAATATGAGTTAATGGATGAAGTCGGTGCTTACCTTGAAGAACATGATGAGAGAGACTTCATTAAAGGCAGAGCCCTTTATGCACTTAAGAAAGCCAACAAGAACTATAAAATTGAAGACCTTGTAGATATTAATGCTATTTGTCTTTAAGACGATTTTATGGCAACCATAGATTTCTCCACACCTCTTTACGTCTTAGCCCCTCTTGCGGGGTTTACAGACCTTCCTCTACGTTCTGTTGTCAAGAAATTTGGGGTTGACCTGACGGTTTCGGAAATGATCTCCTCCAATGCACTTGTACACAACTCCAAAAAAACATTTAAAATGCTTGAAAAAGCAGCTTCTGAAGATCCGTACTCCATTCAGATAGCAGGGTCAGACCAGGCTGTTATTCAAAGAGCAGTAGAGATCTTAAATGAGCAGGAAGGTGTCACCTGCATTGACCTGAACTGCGGCTGTCCGGCTCCCAAAGTGGTTAACAACCTGCAGGGTTCTTCTTTACTGACAGACCTTCCCAAAATGGCAGAGACCATCCGTACCATCAAAAAGCACTCTACAAAAGAGTACACTTCAGTCAAGATGCGTTTGGGGTTTAATGAAAAAAACCATGTAGAACAGGCAAAACTCTGCGAAGACAATGGTGCGGACTTCATTGCAGTGCATGGCCGTACACGGGCAGGGCGCTATAAGGCAGCGGTGGATTACGATGCCATCAGAGAGATCAAAGAGGCAGTCTCCATTCCCGTTATTGC
Organism: Sulfurovum sp.; assembly: GCA_027071315.1. Taxonomy (GTDB): domain Bacteria; phylum Campylobacterota; class Campylobacteria; order Campylobacterales; family Sulfurovaceae; genus Sulfurovum. The sequence continues at coordinate 6,069 of JALSUP010000082.1, read as the reverse complement.
CAATGGAGACATTGACTCTCCTGAAAAAGCCAAATGGGTACTTGAACACACAGGCGCAGACGGTATTATGATAGGCAGGGCAGCGGTCGGGAAACCCTGGATCTTCAAGCAAATTAAAGAGGGTATTGATGAAGTGAATCCGGAACTCATTACGGAAGTAGTGCTGGAACATTATGACCAGATGATCTCCTATTATGGAAAATACGGTGCGATCCAGTTTAGAAAAAATTTGCATTCCTACTCGAAAGCAGGGTATCAGGGTGCTTCCGCATTTCGGGACAAGATCAACCGTATGACAGACATTGTGGAAATGAGAGAAGTCATTGAAGCCTTCTTTTCTCAAAATTTTGTTAACGGACACGGCTAAGTTTTGACATACATCAAAGCTATTTTTGAGGGTTACACTATAATCCTATAAATTATACTTAAAGAGGTCACTATGTTTTTTGTACTGGTTAAAACCATTCATGTTTTTGCGGCATTTATTTACGGAGGTTTTCTTATTACCGATAACCTCTTTTTAAATAAAATTAAAAGATCCTACAATGAAGAGGAGCATAAAGCCATACGCGAGTCTTTTATGAAGTATGTGCGTAAAGTGGTACCGCCGTCACTCATTGTGGCTGTACTGACGGGGCTTTATCTTATTTCCCAGGTCTATGGTCCTATAGGGGCAGATGGTCTCTCCCGTTTTCAAATGCTTCTGGGGCTCAAAGCCTTTTTAGGTATCTGGCTTGGGCTTCGCGGCGGTTTACAGGTCTATCTGGGTATTCAGCCTTTTGTCTTCAAAAGCCATGTCCTGCCTTTTGCCTTTGTCTTAACCATCATATTCCTCTCACAGTTTATGTATATTTAACGATTCGTGACAGGTCAACAGAAATAATAAGTTTGTTGCTGTAAAATACAGACACTATTATTTAAAGGATCACAATGAAAAAATTTTCAATCGTTTTTATGGGGCTATTTTTAGCTATAGGTATGGGACAGGCTTTTGCAAGTACTGCAAATAACCAAGTCTTCTCTGTCGACAACAGCAAGGGTGAGATTTCTGCAAAAACCATCGAGAAAGCATTTAATGCAAACGGTATGCAGGTTGATGTCAACAATGACATGAACTCCATTTTTGAAAAAAGATATAAAAAAGTACACCACAAATCATACAACTTGGCAATTTTTAGAAACAATGCCTCTGTTGCAAAGTTGATGAAGAAATATCCAAGCATCGGTTTGATCACACCACTCTCTATGTCTATCTACTCTGATGATGCGAAAAAGACTATTAATGTCTCTACGCTTTCATTAAAAGGTATGGCAAGAATCACGAACATTCCTGAGACAAATCCTGACTTGATCGCCTATGCAAAGCAGCTTGATGCGGCACTTCATGCAGCTTTGCCAAATGGTGCATACTTGAAAAAAAGTGAAGATGCTAAATCTTCAGATAAAGACTTGGTCACGTCATTTACCACAGAGTTTGAACTTGAAGACGGTATGTCATATGAGGAAGCAAAAGAGTCTTTTGAAGAAGAGTTTGGAGGAGAGATAGGTACAGTCGGTTTCCTGGTACCAAAACTGTATAACCTCCAGGAAGATGTGTTAAAAGCAAATGGCAATGATGATTATGACTTTTATGATACCTACTCTATCATTCGTTTCAATGTGATCTTCCCTGTTTCAAAAGATCATCCGGATGCAGGTTCTTATGCGCCTTTCTCATTGGCTGTCTATAAAAAGAAGGGTGACGATACCGTACATATTGCTTTCCCTTCCATTACAAACTGGATCGCTGACCTTGGCATTAAAGACAAAAAAGTCATTTCAGAAGTAGAAAAAACACACAAGATGATGACAGATATTCTTACCGAATTAACGGAATAAGTTAAACGTTTATGTTTATTGAACTCTCACTTGTCGGTATCTTCATAGGTGCCATGGCAGGCTTCTTCGGTATCGGTGGGGGGATGATCCTCGTGCCGGTACTGCTTGCGATCGGTTTTGATATTAAAGATGCCATTGGCATTTCTATTATCCAAATGGTTTTCTCCTCAGTCTTCGGCTCTTACCTGAACCACAAAAAAGGTACACTCATCATAGGTGAGGGAGTTTTTGTGGGTATTGGTGGTTTTGTCGGTGGTTTTATTGGTGGAAAAGTCACCCACCTTGTCCCCGACCAAGCCTTGCAGTTTCTCTTTCTGGGGCTGCTCCTCTTTGCAATGTTCAGACTCTTCTTTTCCAAAACACACACAGACAATTCGAACACGAAGACACTTAACAAAGGTGTACTGTTCGGCATCGGTCTGGTCATTGGTATTTTCTCCATCACTTTAGGGGTTGGAGGGTCTATCATCCTGACACCGATCCTGGTAGGAATTTTGCATTATCCTATTAAAAAGGCAGTTTCGGCAGGGCTCTTTTTTGTTGTTTTTTCTTCCATCGCGGGAATGATCAGCCGTTTGACCACAGGCAGCATCGATTTTTACAATGGACTCATTGTTGCGGTCGCTTCTCTCATCGGTGTCACTTTAGGTATCTGGATGAAAGAGCACGTGAAAGACACCCATCATAAAATGGCTCTGGTACTGCTTTATGTTTTTGCCACAGGGATGTTGTTAAAAAAGATGTGGTTTTGATGTCTCAGGGATGTTGGTAGAAAATATCATACATAGTGGTGTATTTTTCCTTGGACAGTAAAGAATCATTATCTTCAGCGTAATACTTTGCCAGTGCCGGTTTCTCTCCTGCAAACTTTTCGATAGCTGCCATGGAATCCCAGATAGTCACAAGAAGAAAGTGTGTCTTTCTCTCTTCATCCCTGCGTTGAAAATACAAATTCAAAAGACCCTCGACAGAACCATAATCGGGTGCTGCTCTTTCAATCATAAATTTTTCATATGCATCGGCTTTTTCAAGTGGCACTTCTCCATGCCAGAGTCTCATAATTGACATGACTTCTCCTTATTCTTTTGGTGTATTACAGACACGTGTATAGGCATCTGAAAATTCTACAGCATAGTCTTCTCCCCAGTCAAACAGTTGTTTAAGCAGCGGTTTGAGCTTTATACCTATGGGTGTGAGTGAGTACTCTACTCTTGGCGGTATTTCTGCAAATGCTTCACGGTGTATGAGGTGTCTTGCTTCTAAGTCTTTAAGCTTTGCACTCAGGGTTTTTTGTGTAGTGGAGTCAATAAGTTGACTTAACTCTTTAAAACGTTTTGGCCCATCCTGCAAATACCAGACAATATACATTTTATATTTATCATTAAAAATATCTGTGAAGATATCGACAGGACAGCCATATTCTTTTTCATCTATTGTTATCATACATGTATTATAGCATACTTTTTTACTATTACTTACCAAAAGTATAGTAAGGAACCTTTAATATAGAAATGGCTAGAATTTTGCTATTACATTCCCAAAGGATTAACCATGAGAGAACAATTTAAAAAGACTTTGACATTTAGACATGCCACAAAAAGTTTTGCTGACAAAAAGGTCAGTAGAGAAGATTTGAACTATATTTTAGAAGCAGGGCATATGGCACCTTCCTCATTTGGTGTGGAGCCTTGGAAGTTTCTAGTGGTACAAGGTGAGGTATTAAAAGAGAAGTTGAAAGAAGCCTCATTCAATCAGGCACAGGTAGGTAACGCAAGTGCAGTTATTGTCTTGTTAACACGTAAAGACCTTTATTTGAATGATGGCTATGTTGAGCCTCTGTTGCGTCGTATCGGTGATGATCTGTATGAAAACTTTTATAAAGCCTTTTATGACGGCTACACAAAGCCAATGACACAAGAGCAAATAACCGACTGGGGTGACAAACAGACCCATCTTGCTGCGATGAATATGATGAGTGCTGCTGCAGCCATTGGTATTGACTCTTGTCCTATTGGAGGAACTGACCCTGTCGCTGTTGCAGAACTACTGAATGTCGATACTGAAACTTATGTGGTCTCTATGCTTCTTCCTGTGGGGTACAGAGAGCATGAGCCTTACACTAAAAACCGTCGTCCTTTTGAAGAAGTAGTGACCTTTATTGACTAAGAAAAAGCAGAGATTGGTCTTCTATTTGCTCTTTTTTATCTCCTCTATGATCTCCCGGTAGACACAGCCTTCGAGGTGATCATTTACCAAACCCATAGCCTGCATAAAGGCATAGGCTGTGGTCGGTCCAAAAAACTTCCACCCTCTTTTTTTCAAATCCTTGCTGAGTGCCTGAGATGTTTTGGTAATGCTTGGAACAGGGTAGTCATACTCTCCCTTACCAATATGCAGTTCACTCTCCTTTGGCTCCCAGAGCCAGATATACGCCGAGAGGCTTCCAAACTCTTCTACAATTTCAAGTGCACGTTTTGCATTATTGACCGTTGCTTCTATTTTCCCTCTATGCCGGATAATCCCTTCATTTTGAAGAAGGTCTTCAATGTCTGACTCCGTAAAAAGGGCTACTTTATGGAAATCAAAATGGCAAAAGGCAGCCCGAAAATTTTCACGTTTACGAAGAATGGTCAACCATGAAAGACCGGACTGAAAGCCTTCCAAACATATTTTTTCAAAAAGCTGATAATCATCTACCACAGGGTAACCCCATTCCGTATCATGGTAGTGCAGGTAATCTACAGGGTCTGTTCCCCACCAACAGCGCGTTATACCATCTTCTGCTGTATGTAAATGCTCTTTGTCAGACATGAGACTTCCTTGTTTAGATTTTTCTATAAAAAGAAATATTTTAATGTTTATGCCAAGTATTTACTCTGTTATTTTAATAAACCTTTTTCATTGATCAGTTTGACATTTGCGTCAGCAGTAGTAGCTAAGCCATTAGCGTTGGGATGCATCATGCCACTCGTTTCATCACTAAACATTAAGTCATCATAAAAAGTCTTTTTAGTACCTCTTGTTCGATTAATAGTTAATATTGAGTCAAGAGGAAGTCTTATCCAACGTTGTACATCTGCATATGGTATGTAATCTGTAGGTGAACTTGGACGCCACGGGTCATTTTCATTTTTCTTATGAGGAATAATGAAATTTTCCTTATCTTTTTTAGCACAGAAACCATGTTTCTTGTATTGTTCAATATGTGATGTGACTAAGTTCCATTTTAAATTTTTACTTAAATCTTTTTGTATATTTAGAAGATGGTTAATTAGATAGTCCTCTGTATTTTTAATTCGTCTTTTTCTTTCTGATGAAAAACCAAAAGGTATGTCAAAAGCTTTTCTCTCACCATTACATAGTACATTATTTTCATCATGCAATATATTCGGATAGGCTGTTAAAATAATTCGATCAGATCTGTTAAATTCAAAGTATGTCTTGATAGATTTATCAAATTTCTTATAGTTGGTTTTTAACGTTTTATTTATATCCTTACGTGTTTTGATTGTTGGTACCTTAACGGACCAAGGTGTTCTTGCATTTTTATTTTGTAAGACTACATTACCAACATACTTAGTAAACTCTATATCATTGCCTCCTGTAGAAAGTAATATCAAATCAATTTTTCTAGTAGAATCTTTGAGTGTTTGTTTTAATAGCATCATTTGTGGAAAAACTCTCACTTTTCTATCAATACGAACAAACGAGTGTCTTCTTTTATCTAAATCTGGTTTATCAATCTTTTTTAGATGTTCAGCAGCTTTTTTTGATTTATTAATTATATTTTCAGTTACTGCACCTGTACATGCAAAACTTATAAATGTAATTGCTTGTTTGGAGTTTTCCATTGACAACTGAAGAGCCGTTTTAAATTGATATGAATAAAGCGAGCGGTGACATCTTCTATCTATCCATATTGCAGGTCTATATTTATTGGTATCCTTTTTATAATCTTTTCTTGGATAATAAAAATTTTCTACAAATAGTCTATCTGGATCAGCATTATTATTATGAAATGTCACAGGTAAGTCAGGATTACCTTCTCCAGATGCAAATGAATCGCCTAGGAGTCTGTCGGATTAACTCCTCCATAACCGATAATTAGATATAATAATATATATTCATAAGAACATATTCTACCAAGGCTCCATTTACATGATAACATTCAAAGCGACCAACAGAAACCAA
>JALSUP010000081.1 GCA_027071315.1 Sulfurovum sp. | reverse complement strand
ATGGAAGAATTTTTTCTATTGATTTTATAGAATTTCTCTCAAATGAATGAAGGCATCATTTGAGGAATAATGACTTTAGGTTCTGATTTTGGAATTGGGAGGGTATTTTTAGAGGTGCCCTATAGTGGTAAAATAGAACCTACTTTTTTCATAGTTCTTCATCTCCGAAGAGCACTCCGTAACATCTTGTATAGGGAAGATACCGGCAAAACCAAGCCTCACCTTTGATATATCTTTCTTATTCTGATATTGAAGCAAAGCACAGCTATTGACTGATGATTTTGTATATATCATCACCTGATACTCATTATTTATCACATTAAATCCAATATGCCTATACCATAGAACGGGCCCGTTCGACAAGGGTACGATCAGGTATTTGATCTCATATTTTTCAATCATTGCTTCAATACCATTTTGCACTAAAGCACTATCATATCGGCTGTTTTGTATGAGACCGTTTGAAAGACCATTGGCAGCGAATACCCTCAATTTTGCATAATATGCCAACGCACCCGGTGTATGCCCGACCAGTACGGTTGTTTTTTCAGGAAGGATCTTCTTCACATCCTCTGCATATTTTAATTTTTCAGACTTTTCAGACAAAAACAGGTCTGCCTTCCCTACTTTATCTTCTTTCAACCTCAGTATATGTGCCGAAAGTGCATAATTTGAAACTGTCTTCAGATAAGCACTTCCTACCGTTGCGATGATCAGAAGTACAAATACTACTCTTGTCAGCCATTCTCTGTTGATTTTTTTGAGCAGATAGCCAATGATCACAGCAAAGTTGATGAAACCGGTTATAAAATACCAGCTTTGCGGATGCTGAAAAAATGCGACATAGGTGATCTGAAAGATCGTAGAGATGGACATGATCAGGATGATGGCTCTTGCTTCTCTGCTTTTTGCAGTCCAGGCTATGGCCCATTCTATAAAAGCGATGACCAGAGAGACTGCACCGTAAGGATAAATATTTTCCCAGGCATAGGCAAGTGTCTGGAAGCCGTTGGAGAGTTGCTGGGACATTGGCAAAATGTGATCGAACAATATGCTATTACGGATCAGGTAGGGAAGAACAATGACTATGGTACCCAAAAGAAGAAACAGCACAGATCGGGGGTGTACTCCCATCTCTTTTTTATGCCGGAACAACAAATAGACGGTCAGGATCAGAGCGAAAAAAACAAGATCGAGACGGGAAAGCACTGTCAAACCAAGTAGAAGTCCAAGCAGAAAGTATTGTTTCTTTGACGGTACTTCCATTTTTAATGCATAATAAAGTGTCGACAATACAAAGAAAAGCGCCATCGCACTCTCCATATTGTGCAGAACACCATTGGCGATGAACATAAAAATAAACGTCACCGCCACCACAGGTGCAGAAAAGAAGGGCCAGCGTTCTGCCATTTTAAAGACAACAACAATGGCTCCTGCCAGAAAAATATGATAGATCACACCGATCACAATAAGCGGGTCCCAGGAGAAAAAAGAGCTGATGGCTATTGCAATGACAGAAAAGAACATCCACAATGGCTGGTAACCGTTTGTCTCTATATAGCCATTAAAGGTAGAGACCCCTGTGGTCCAAATATTTTCTGCGACCACCGGGTAGAAAAGACTGTTGTCCGATATGAACTGGTTAGGGTTGCTGTAATATAACACGATACTTATGACAAAAGTCAGAAGAACCATGGCTTTATATATCATAAGGCTACTGTTTTTATTCATTCAAACTCTATTTTTGAAACGTTATTATACATAGAAGTATACTCCATTAAAATGCGGGGTGCTTTGACATGATCTCACGTTTGAACACTTCAGTAAAATCCATGGCTGACTGTAACGTCAGGTGCACACCATCAACCGTTTTATAGACATCATTTTTATTGTTCTCTTCAATATAGCGGATCATCGGAAATTCGTATTTTATCATTTTTCTCACTGTTTTACGCTTCTTTGTTCCTCCCAAACGTGTATCATTGGGCATTTCAAAAAAAACAAGTTTTGTACCCAGCTTGGTAAAATAGTCTATATTCTCGTGCCAGCGTTTTAACAAAACATCCCTCTTTTTCATTTCAAACATATTCTCTTTTTTCAAATGCTCTGCCACCAATTTATCCAACAATGGTGCATCTACTGCCTGATGCAGTTTCTCTTCCTCAGAACGGCCGGCAAAACGGTAAAGTGTGCTTCCCACAATATTGAGTATCTGATATTTTTCCTGTAAAGCGATGATCGTTCCTCGCAAGGCTGTCAACAGCGGAGGAAAGAGATGATCAAGGAATTTCTCATCAATTCCCATGGTAAAGACATTACTTTCTATATAAATACTCTTAGGAACATAGCCGCTTCGTCTGATGATCTCCAGCCCTGTGAGAGGACCACCCCCGCCAAAGGCAAGGTTATAGACATCATCCTCTTTTTTAAACTTCATACGTCTTGCCATGGAAGATCCCACGACCAATTGAGAAGGTTTCTCTTTTTCATAAATGAAATTTTGCGCAAAAATAAAATTGGACTGATACTGATTTTGGAAAAAGATGATCCTGGGTTTTACAAGCTGGATCACGGAGGCATAAGCCACTACCAAAAATACTGCAAAAAGAGTAATCATTCAGCACCCAACTCCACAAGGGATATAAGGTTTACCCTTCAAGACATTGCTTAATTCCTCCAGAACAGAACGGTTATTCTTTTTAACTGTAGAGATATAGCCTCTGATTCTAGCAAAG
>JALSUP010000080.1 GCA_027071315.1 Sulfurovum sp. | reverse complement strand
CTGAGAGCGGCCATGAAAGAGGGGAAAGTCACCGGTGAACTCTTTGAAGGCAAATGGCTCGACATCGGTACACCGGAGCGTCTTGAACTTTTAAATGCAGAGCTCTTCAACAGTAACTGATTTTTTTATTAACAATTAGTTCACAATTCTTGACTATGATTCGTAAATTTTTACTAAAGGATCATACAATGATTAAAAAACCGTTACGCTCACTTGCCGCGATAGTAGGCTTAAGTGCTGCTGCTGTGGCAGGCTCATACAATACTGCCATGCCGGCAGCCTATCACGAAGTACCGCCTGTAGTCTCCTACCCCTACATCGGTGCGGCATTCGGTCTTAGCTCTGTCAGTGATGACTACTTCGAATACTATCCGGTTTATGGATACAGCGACCATACGGACATCGACTACAATGCCATGATGTTTCAGGCCGGGTATCAGATCAACCCCTACATCGCAGCAGAATTCCGCTACTGGTTCTCTGTAGGTTCGGGTGACTACACGACCAATACCACTGCCTTGCTTGCTCCTAATGCCTACGACTCTTTTGATGCCTGGGGTATCTACGCAAAGCCGATGTATCCGGTGACACCGGAGTTTAATATTTACGGTTTGCTTGGGTTTTCAGGTGTGACAGTTGACGGAGAACCGGGATATTGGGACCTGCTCTATAATGACGGAAGTTTCTCATGGGGACTTGGTGCGTCATTTGACGTCACACCGAATATTGCTTTGTTTGTGGATTATGTTGAACTCTTTAATGTTACACTTGATTTTCCAGACTACTCTCAAGACACAAAAATTGATACCTTCAACTTCGGTATCACGTACAAGTTCTAAACTTTCTCCAAATACTTCGCAACCCCATCTTCATCATTGGAGTGGGGGAGTATGATGTCTGCCACCTCTTTTACTTCATCCAATGCATTTGAAACTGCGACTGAAGTACCTGCCAGTTTAAACATGCCAATGTCATTGACAGAGTCACCAAAGACAGTCAGATTAGAAGCATCTTTTCCCATATAATCAAGCACTTTTGTTAAGGCATGGGCTTTGTCACCTTCTGGGTGAAGGATCGTCAGGAACCAGCCGTCAGAATACTTTTCCGGAGAGAGTTTATACTCTAACTCAGAACCGAATGTTTCCTGAAAATGATTGGTTAAAGGACGCAGGGTATTGTACTCACCAAAGTAGACTAACTTCAGGTTCATCTCCATGGCACGTATATTTTTGCACTCCACCATACGAGGGTCATTCCTGTAGTTTTCCAACACACCATGTTGATAGTTGTTGAGTGTGGTGGGAAAAAGAAAAGACTCATTCAAGTCCATGTCTTTCAAGCCAATAATAAAAGGGTAGATCCCATATTTGGCTCCCTCATCTATGATGGCATCTCCCAATGCTTTAGTCACCAGCTTCACATCTATAAGTGTCTTGTCCGGTGCGACGATCATGGTACCGTCCAGAAGTATCATGGGTGCGGCAAGGTGCAGGGTGTCTAGAAAATCATGGGTTTTTTGAAAGCTTCTTGCTGTGGCAACGGAAAGAATGTGCTGTTTCGCCTTTTCATTCCAGACTTTCGTACTGAAAGGAGAGACAGACTGGTCTGTTCTTAAAAAAGTGTGGTCCAGGTCGGTAATAAACAGTTTTTCACGATTCGGCATTTAGTGCCTCACTGCATTGAATTTTAATTCTTACCATCAGCTTGCAAACCCGCTGCTGAAACAGTTTTTCTCTTGCACAATGGCTTTTTGCTTCTCTTTTCTTTTCGTGTCTTTCTCAACAAAGATCTTTTTACGTGTCTTTGGGTCCAATTCGGTGTAGTACATCACCGCTGAGTAGGTACTTGGTGTCGGTGTAAAGACCTGTGCCTGTTCAGGATTCATTTTGAGTTCATTGGTGGTAAAGTCTTTAAGTTCATGCATATCTTTTTCTGTACAACCCGGATGTGCGGCAATGAGATAGTAGGTCAGGAACTGTTTCTTCCCCATGTCACGGTTGAGTTTGTCATAGAGCTTCTTGAAGTCTATGAGCGTCTGTTTTCCCGGTTTCCCCATGAGCTCAAGCACATGCTGCTGTGTATGCTCGGGTGCGACTTTCATTTGCCCTGAAATGTGGTGCTGTACCATCTCTTTGAGGTAGGAGTAGCCATGCTTCTTGTCTTCGGTTATGAGGTCGTAACGGACACCAGAAGCGACAAAGGCTTTTCTGACACCGGGAACTTCACGTATCTGCCGAAGCAGGTTAATGTTCCGTCCGTGGTCCACCTTCATAGAGGAGCAGAGGTGGGTGGCATCGACACAGCGCTGGTGGTCACAGGTACCCAGTTTGAGCTTCTTGTTACACTCATAACCGTACATATTGGCAGTAGGTCCACCCACGTCAGAGATGATACCTTTGTAGTCATTGTAACTGTTAAAATCATTGGCCTCTGCTAAAATGTTCTTCTCTGAACGCGTACGGATGGTACGTCCCTGATGCACACCAATGGCACAGAAGTTACACTCTCCCCAGCAGCCGTGATGGGTCATAATGGAGAATTTGATGGTTTCCAGACACTTGACCTTCCCGTCTTTGGCATAGTAGGGGTGCAGCTCTCTGGTAAAAGGCAGGTTGGAGTTTTCATCCATCTCCTGTTCATTGAGGTAGTCACAGGGCGGGTTCTGTATGAGAAAACGAGTGTCGACCGGCTGGCAGAGTCCTGTAGCAGCAATGGGGTCCATGTTGTCATAAAAGTCGTCAAAGAGGTCAATGTACTTCTCTTTGTTCTCCAGACACTCCGCATGGGAAGGAAGCTGAATATATTCATAATTCGGCTCTTTGGCAATGTAGCAGACCCCGCGTATCTCTCTGTAGTCGGTACCGCTCTCCAAAGCTTTGGTCAACTCTTCAAGGGCTATCTCCCCCATACCGTAAATGAGTATGTCCGCTTTGGAGTCAAAGAGTATCGGCTTACGCAGTTTGTTTGACCAATAGTCGTAGTGACTGACACGTCTGAGCGATGCTTCTATGCCTCCCACAACAAGAGGAACCGTGTTCTTAAAGTAACGTCGAATGAGATTACAGTAGACTGAGAGTGCTCTGTCCGGGCGTTTGTTGTTCTTTCCTCCCGGGGTGTAGTCGTCAGAGTTGCGGAACTTTTTGGTTGCCGTGTAGTTGGAGACCATAGAGTCCACCGAACCACCGGAGATTCCCCAGTAGAGACGCGGCTCACCCAAGCGTTTAATGTCCACATCAGAGTTCACATCGGGTTGCCCGATCATACCGACTTTGTAGCCCATACGTTCGAGCATACGTCCGACCATGGCCACTCCGATAAAAGGAGAGTCTATGTAGGCATCACCTGAAACAAGTATGATATCGCATTGTGTCCAGCCTCGTGCATTCATCTCTTCTCTGGTAGTAGGGAGGAAATCTTTTTCTGTAAAGTTTGGTTGTAGTTTTGGTTTTCTTTTGCTCATCTGTTTCTTTTATCTTTTATGTTTGTTGACATCATATCGGCTTGCCATTGAGAGAAAAAACTCTTGCAGGGCATAAGCGGTTGCAGCAAAGACAGCTTTGGATTCATGGTTTATGGCAGGACTTTTGACGATTTTGAGTAAGGCTTCCAACTCTTCCATTGTAAATTCTCTGCTCATATAAATGGTTTCAGTTCTTCCTTCTTCCTGCTTGCGTTTAATGTAGGCATCTTTGTTCTTCTGCATCGCTGCATCATCGATCTGCTCTCCGTTCTGACTACTTTTTAAAAAGGGTTTCATCAGGTTGTCAAAGAGTATGCCTATGTTCTCTTTGTTGTAGAGGGCAGAAGCGATCTTTTCCAAAAGGTCTATTCTCACAGAAGCATTGTCTTCATTTTCTAAACTTTTCAGGTAAGCTTCTGCCTCTTTTTCATCATATTCGCTGTCATTTTGTACAGAGACAAATTTGAGAAGAACCACCGAACGGTAAGCCTGTAATATTTCATCCATCTCATCTTCGGAAATGTTCTTTTGCAAATACTCTCTAAAACGTATGGAGAGCAGCTGCATGTCATACTCTTTTGTCTCAGAGTCATCACTTTGCATCCGGTTGATACTCTGCTGCATTTGTGAGAACTGGCTCTCAAGTTCTATGAGTTGTTCTTCAGAGGAAGAGACGGCTATGTACTGCTCAACCTGTTCAGGTGTCGCAGCTGAGAGAAAAGATGACAGTAGTGTCAGTATAAGTATATTTTTTAGGTTTAACATAGGCGTATTATAGCAGAAGCCTGCGAATATGCCTATAGGTGAGAGGGCTGAAGTAAATTACTCAGAGCGTTTTTTCCCCAGAATGAGAAGCGGGAAGAAACGCCATGCCCAGAGGAGTAAAAAGAGTACCCAGACTGTGACTGTTATGTCAAAAAGAACCATAAAGTCCATACCGAATGCAGCCAGGACCGAGACCATGACACGTAAGAGCACTACGAGTTGTGTGCCATAAAAAAGCGTCTTGGTAACTATGTCAGCCTGCATTGAATTGCCAGAGTGACCAATGGTGACACGCGTACCAAAACCTATGAGCATGGTGAACACAAAACCTAAAGTGATAAGGTGTATGTCCAGTGCAAGGAAAGAAGTACCAGTCATGAGTGTGGTGAAGTTTGTGACAGCCCCTACTATAAAAGCAACAGGTATCCAGTAGAGTGCGGTATGCAGTACCCAAAGCAATGGGTCTGGGTTGGGGAATTGGAACTTCCATCGCAGTATCTCTTTTCCGATCAATACGCCAATAATAATGTCAACCACAAATGAGCTGTTTGCGTAAAAACCTTCCAGTACGATGTGCAGGAGTAAAAGAGCAAAAATGACTTTAAGCAGGTACTCATTTTTCCCTTCCATGGAGTGTGAGAAAAAAGGAACCATTCGCTGTGCCACAGAAAAAGTCAGTAAAAAGAGGTAGAGGTAAATGCCTATTTCATTTGCCAAACCTATCAGCGGAGCATAAAAGAGTTGTCCACATATAAACAGAATATGTGCTAACACACCAAATTTCATGGCAGTTAAGATCCAGAAGATGTCATGTTTGTCTTCCATGGTGGTAGTGAGGTAAATGTTACGAAGGAGCATCATGCCGTAGATATGCCCAATGAGTATGAGTACCATGCCCAGGGCTGAAAAAATGGGAGAGACTATAGAGCCGAGCACATAGAGTGTCGCACCCAAATAGAAGAAAGAGAAGACACGCATGTAGACGGTTTTTTCTATGACGGGTGTGGAGGCAAAGCGTGGAAAGGTGGTCAGTAAAAAACCGAGAAATACCGGTGTAAAAAGAAGATAGGTCAGTCCGTAAGCATGGAAGTTAAGTGCAGGAATGGGTATGTGTATAATGCCTTTGTAAACAAGTAAAAAAAGGACCATCAGTACCACAGCGTTGATGAAGGCTAAAACAAAAAAAGGCTGGTGGGGTTGTGAAAAGAAATATTTGTCGTCAGAATTTTCAGAGAATTTCATATGCATTTGTATACCTTAAAATTTATAAATAATGAGTTGTATGATATCAAAAGATAATAAAACAAAGGATTTCGCTATGACTGATCTGCTGCAGAACAAAGGTGATAAATACTAATTTCTTCTAAATTATAAAAACGGACATAAAGCTGTCCAAACAATAAGATATTCTATAAATCAAAGGTTCTTATGAAAAATACACACGACACAAATCATATTTCATCACTTGTTGACAGGAAATTATTTATACCTTCTTATGCAAAGTATCTACCCTCCTCACATGATGCAATAAATATGGGTAATGGCAGATGGGTGCAATCTCCCTTAACAGTATCCAAAATAGTTGGAGGCTTAGCATTGAAGAAGTCAGATACAGTACTTGAGCTAGGATGTAGCAGCGGTTATCAGGCAGCAGTTTTGAGTCAACTATGTCAAAAGGTTGTTACGCTTGATTGTGATGAAGCATTATTGAAAAAAGCTAATAAAGTTTTTGATGATCTAAAAATAAATCATATTCAAACCAAATATGTACATAAAGGTAAAAACTGGCAGTTAAAAGAAAAATTTAATGTGATAGTTGTCTCTATGGCGATAGAGATAGTACCAGATGAGTGGTTTGAACAATTGCTTGAAGGTGGCAGACTCATTGCTCCGATTATAAAGACAGAGGAGTATCAGGCATTGACACTCTTACACAAAAGAAATGGGTCTATTGAAGAAGAAACTGTAGAACTGTGTTCATTTATAAGCATGCAAGACATCATCGAAAGATGTAAGGCTAAATCTAAGTATGATCTTAGATTTTGGCTATAATAAATGCAACTGAAAAGGTACCTCATGGCATACAAACACGACTATGACAAAATTCTAACAAGACTGACTATCATTTTAGCAAAGCTGAATGATGGAGAAGTTCTATCTGTTAAAGCACTAGCAGAGGAGTTTAATGTCAGTACAAAAACCATTCAAAGAGACTTCAATGAGAGACTAAGTGGTTTTCATATCTACCAAGATAAAAGAAAGTGGAAAATGCAAGAGGGCTTTAGTATTGAAAAAACCAAATCCCTTCAAGAACAATTGGTCTTAGACATCATAGAAAAAATGACTGAAAGCATAGGTGGTAAGTTTGCCACTACTTCACACAAACTACTTTCAAAAATCAAAAATGAAGACTTTAACCCTATCTATACAAAACTAAATATAGAAGATATAAGTGATCGGCTTGATGATATACAACTTATAGAAAAAGCCATTAAAGATCAAACTGAATTAGAGTGTAGCTATGAAAACGAGAGAGAAGGAATTTTTAGAGCAAACATACAACCTCTTAAAATAGTTAATTATGAGGGCTTTTGGTATTTGGTTGCATTAAGAGATAACAGGGTTCAAAAATTCTATATCAAAACTATTTCAAATATACAAAATACTTCTACAACTTTTACAGTAGAAGAAAATATAGAGGCGTTGTTGGAAAACTCTATAAATATTTGGTTCAAATCTGATGTTGAGCCTTTTGAAGTGAAGATTTATGCAGATGAAGTTGCTACAAAGTATTTTAAACGCAGAGCATTGCCAACGCAAAGTATAGAAACCTTGAGTGAAGATGGTACAATGGAGTTTGTTGTCACGATTACTGACGAAATGGAGGTTATTCCTATGGTTAAGTATTGGTTACCTCATTTGAGGGTTTTGGAACCGTCTTGGATTAGTGAGATGATTGATGAGGATTTGGAAGTTTATTTGAGTAAGCAGTCATAATGGTATCAAGTTCGTTTAATACCATATTTACATTAAATTGAGAGGAGTTTTTATGGAAGAAAAAATACAACAAACAATGAAGTCAATAATTATGCAAGTAATTAAGATAAATGAAAAATATGAAGAAATAAAAAAAATAAAGGGTGAGAATTTTAATATATTTTCAATTTTAAAATTAGAGAGAAATGAAGTGCAAACACACTCTAACTTCATCTACGAATTATTAAACCCTATTGGTTCACATAATCAAGGAACTTTATTTTTGAAATTATTTTTAGAAAATACTCTTAACTTAAAAGAATATGGTGATATAAAATATGTTCATCAAGAACATTCTACAATAGAAGACAGAAGAATTGATTTAGTTATAAAGACTGATATTTTTAAAATCGGTATTGAAATGAAAATAGATGCAGACGATCAATCTAATCAACTCTTTGATTACAAGAATGAGTTAGATAGATCAGAAAAGGAGTCTAAACTCTACTATCTTACATTGACAGGGTATGAGGCAAGTGATGAGAGTACGAGTAAAAAGTTGAAAGTTGATAAAGATTATTTTTTATTATCATTTAAAGATGATATTTATAATTGGATTGAAGATTGTATAGAGAAAAGTGCAACAATTCCTTTACTAAGAGAGGGTTTAATACACTATAGAAACTTGCTAAGTAAAATTACACATAAAATATCCGCACCAATGGAGCAAGAAATGGAAGATGTTATAAAAAGACCAAAACAAATTGAGGCAGTTCAAACTTTACTAAATGAGTATCCTAAGCTTTGGGCAAAAAAGGAGATAGAGTTTTGGAGGACATTAGAAGATAGTTTACAAGATTTTTGCAAAGAGCATAATTATGAATTGAATGATTACAATACTGAGAGGACAATAGACAACATAAAGAAAATCCGTAAAACAAAAAATGGATCTGCTGCTCTTATGTTGAAAAAAATATATAAAAATCAGACATCTATTTGTCTCGTGGTTAACCAAAATGGAGGGAGAATGAACATTTCTTTAACTTTTTGGAATAATGAAAGTAATAGAGTAATGAATTCAGACTTATCAAATATATCTAAAGAGATAGGATATACAAAAGTATCTGATAGAGAAATACGATACAAAACTATCGATGAAAAAATTATATTTTACGGTCGTTATCAAGAAAGTCCTACATATGGTTTATTTGATAAAGATAAATTTAATCGTTATATTGAAATAGTAGTAAATGAGATGAAAAATACAATAAACTTAATAGAAAAAAATGAAAAGTCAATTATAGAATCCATAACATAAACCAGACACAAAGCAGTCAAATAAATACTTATACTCTTTATATAAATATGAGGAGTGAATATGCAATGAGATAAGGCTATAGAATATTAAAATCTAAAAAGTTAGACTTATCATTCAGTAAATTACATTCAATACCAACATATATATTTGAGTTGTCATCTCTTGAAAATTTGAATCTATAACATAACCAATTATAAGAACTGCTACAAGAGATAATGAGAAGATTAAAAGAAGGAGCTCAAATATGAGACAACCACATAAAATTACAAAATCATATTTAAAAGAATCACGTAGTGGTACCATTGGAATAAGCACAACAAGCCTAAACCCAAACCCAATATTCAAAAAACACTACTTTTGGATTTACCATTACAATATGCCATATGAATCCGCCCAGGAAGTATTTTTCAAAGATGAACATAAACTATCACTTAAAAAAGCAATAAATTTAATGGATCAGTTGAAGAAAGACAACATACCCTTTGCATATGTCAATTCACCATACCACAGACTTGGTACCAAAGTCTTTGATTATCAAAAGTTAAAAGAGAAATTTCCAGATATGGAATTTGCTATATCTTACAATGAAGATAAAGATGAAATTTGTGAAGAATTGAATGGACATAAATAAGCATAGTCCATACGATTTAATAAATGGAGGGTACTAATAACTCCTCAAGAAGAGGAGTTTCCCGATTTATTTAAAGTCAGGTTTTGGTGTGGTTGCTGTACTTTTTGGAAGTTGTGGGTAAGTGATCTCCGGTTTTCTACCTTCAAGAGCACCCAGGAAAGTCACAATGCTTTTCACTTCTGCATCTGAAAGGTCAAGACCTA
>JALSUP010000079.1 GCA_027071315.1 Sulfurovum sp. | reverse complement strand
GTGATACCGGCAATAAAGAACAGCGCGATCAAGCCGCCGAAGACCAGGGAGTAGACAATGAACCAGTTCGCACGGATTGACTCTTTCAGGTCAAGATAGGCGATCAAAAGTAAGTTTTTCAATAAGCTCTCCTCTGGTTGTTTTTCTTTTCAACAGCGATGACACGCTGGGAAAGAGCATCATACGATAAGACCTCTTTGCCTTTTTTGATCTGCTCTTTTTTCTCATGTGCAGCAAAACCGTAAGCCATCGGTGTGACATTTCCGGCATCATAATAGGCAGACCGTGCATCGATCCACTTGCCACTCTCATTGTCGGTGATCCACACTTTGGCCTGATCTTTCCATGCGATCTTTTCTTCATCGAACCAGAGCAAAGCACAGCCCAGGTCATCGAACATATAGGCTTTGCCTGTTTTGGGGTTGATGACCTGTACCGTATGGTGTCTGTCTGACGTTACCATTTTACAACGCTGGCACATGTCTCTGTCCCAATGGACTTCCTGAAGTGCTGTGCTGATCTCTTTCTTCTCACAGCCGGAAAATCCCAAAGCAAGCAAAAAAGAGAGAAAGAAAGTAAGAGAGAAAACCTTAACAGCGTTCATCGGAGACCACCTTTCCCATGTCCATGTAGATCTCACGGTTCACTATAGACTCTACCTCTTCAATACGGTGTGTAACAAAGAGTGTCAGTTTCTCTTTCTGACTCTCCTGTATCAACGCATAAAAATCATCTCTTGCTTTGGGGTCAAGGTTTGCAGTAGGTTCATCGTAAATGACGATCTCCGACTCTTTCGCCAAGGAGATAGCAATCAAAAGTTTCTGCTTCATCCCTCCGGAGAGTTTAAAAAATGATTTATGCAGGTTCGCTTTGACATCCAGCTTCATCTGTGTTGCATAGTGGTAGATACGTGCTTCTTCCACACCGGAACTCTGACAGACATAATAGATAAGCTCACCCAGACTCAACTTGATGGGAGGGGGCAGCTGCGGTACAAAGGAGACATGTTTCAACACTTCAGTCCGTGCTTTGATCGGGTCAAGCCCTTTCACTTCAACCGAACCGCTGCTTGGGTGGTAATACCCAAGAATAGAGCGGATCAAAGTTGTTTTCCCTGCACCGTTCGCACCCATGAGGGCAATGGCATCTCCTTTGACAAGTTCCAGTGAGACATTATCAAGGGAGAGCGTCTTGTCAAATTTTTTACTTAAATTCTTAATTTTTATCATCTATACCAAACTCTTTAATCTAAAATCAAATTTCAATGCATCTTCATGACAGACGTCGATACATCGTCCGCATAGTGTACAATCTGCACCCGTAATATAAGCTGTTTTGATCTCTTTTTCATCAATTTGTTTTTTATATTTGGCTTTGGTGATCTCAAGCACCTGATTTTCAAAACAGACATCATGACAGACCATACAGGAGTCACAATTGTCATTCCACTCTACTCTGAGTGCAGATGCTTTTCCTATTATCCCGTAAGTGGTACCGATAGGACAAATATAAGTACACCAGGCACGACGGGAGAAGAAGACTTCCATTGCCAGTACCAGAAGTACCCAAATAAGTGCCAGTGACCAGCCGTAAGCGATGGCACGGCTCAAGATCCCGACCACATTAAACGTTTCAAAGACCATATAACCCGAAGTAAATGCCAGGATCAGGAAGATCACCCAGAAAATATAGCGTACACGATGGTCGAATTTTCTACTTTTGATGATCTTTTTCTTCACCAGCGTATTATGCCATTTCTCACCGATCTCTGAGAGTATACCGTAAGGACAGACCCAGGCACAGTAAGACCGGCCACCGACCAGCAGATAAAAAATGATGATCGTAGACGTACCGATGATCATATTGATATGCATATGATGTTCTGCAAGGAACATTTCCATCGTGGTAAACGGATCAATGAGGTGAAAGCCTAAAAAACGCGAACCGCTGAGTGTGCCTTCCAGTGTCTGTATATCGATGAAGAAAGACAGAAAGAAAAGCAGGTGGATCGCAAATACCAGGATCCAGCGTTTGGAACGGTAGCTCAAATGCTTTTTACCCTCTCTTGTCGTGCTGATAAAGGTAGACCAGAACGTACTGTTCTTAATGGTCTCTCTATTGTTATATTTATCCATAACGGTACTCCCTTTTAGCTTTACTCTTTTGCCGCGGCGGCTGCTGCTCTTGCCGGAAATTCACCTATCTCATCTGCAAAGGTTTTAAGGTCTGCCTCTTCAAGATGCAGCAGAAGTCCTTTCATGACAACATTCTCTTTTCTTCCCGATTTGAAATCAAGCAGTTTTTTGAAGATCACATCCGAAGTCTGTCCAAAGAGTTTCGGCCCCATCATTGGTTTTCCGTTCTGGAAACCGGAACCGTTCACGCCATGACAGGAAGCACACTTACTTTTATAAGCCTGACTGACTTCGAATGCACCTGCATTTCCTGCTTTATCCCGCAAAGCACTCAACTCATCATTCTCTTTCTGTCGATCATCTTTCTCTTTTTCCACGACACTTTTTGCATTGGTCTTGTTACCTATGTCAGCGATCACTTTTCCGTGTTCCCCACCATTATAGGCACCTCCTTTGGAAGCTACCCAGCCTCCGACAGCGACGATCAACAGTACCAAAACAGCTACAATTGTATTTTTCATTACTTTGCCTCCCTCGATTTTTTAATTTCTTTATTGAACGCATAGATCTCATCAGCAAGTGTACGGATCTCTTCATCACTCATATTTTTAATAAGATCATTCATCAACGGGTTCGATTTCTTACCGCTTTTAAAATCAGCGATCTTGTTATAGATATAGTCCGAATCACGCGAGAGCAGAGAAGGGCCTATGATCCCGTTGGCATAATCATCATGACAGGCAGAACACTTGATCCGGAAAGTTTTACTGAGTTTTCCTACAAGCATGGATATCTGCACTTTTTCATAAGGACTACGAATATGAATATTGGCATCGACCGGGGTTCTAGGTTTGGCTCTTACCGAAGCATCCTCATTGGCAGGCTTTGCATTGGGGTCATATTCACTTTTAATGTTGTAGTCATAGTAGTATGATTTACTCTGATTTTTATCGAAAGACTTCTTTTTTACTTTGATCTCTTCAGCATTATCGTTGGCAACAACTTCTATTTGAGATGCCTGTACCACTTCACTCTCTGCCTTTGAAGTCTCTTTATTCTTCTTTGCTCCACAGCCTGTCATTAGCACAAGTACTGCTGCAGTTGAAGCCAAAACCTGGAATTTCTTATCTCTGATTTTCATTATTATCCCTAACTTTTATAAAATTGTTCATACGTCACTCTTGGTTTAACAACGATCGACGGTACCGATGTCGGACACACTTCCTGACAGGCACCGCAGCCGATACAGCCGTCATAGATCTCCGGTCTCTGTCCACCGCCGGCATCACGTACCATGGAGATAGCCGTCATAGGGTTTGGAACAGGACACATATCTGCACACAGCGTACAGGCTTTTCCTTCATACTGATCGAACTTCTCAAGCAGCTTTATCTCCAATTCAGTCACGTTTCTTGTATGGTCAATGAATTTGTGCATTTTATCATTGTAGCCTTTGGGTACAGGTGTTTTGGTGATACCCAGACAGGTATCAGGGAACTCAAGTACAGCCACACCCATTTGGATATCTTCTGCTTTCTCTGTACCATGGTCTAAGGCACCACTTGGACAGGCAAGTACACAGGGAACAGCATTACAGGCGTAACACCCTCTCTCATTGGCATCAATATAGGGTGTACCCATACCGTGTCCGTGTCCAATATCGGTCAGTTTGATGGAGTGGTAAGGACAAACCTGCAAACACTGCCCGCATTTGATACAGAGTGCCAGAAATTCTCTTTCAGGAACTGCTCCGGGAGGCCGGAGTCTGTTCTCTGCTTTGACTGCCATAGGGGCAACGAAGAACCCACCTGCCAACACAGCACCCAGGACACCCAAGGTTGAATACTTAATAAATTCCCGTCTGTCTGTTTCTATCTTTGCCATGCACTATCCTTTCATTCTTGTATGTTCAATTTTTACTTTTGGTTCACGGTCTTCCATGAGAAAGAGCGGCTTGGTGAACGGTGCCAACTTGGCCAAAAAGTTCAGAAGTGAGATCACTGGTGAGGCGTAAAAGAATTTTACATCTCTGTTATAGACCCAAAGCTGATCCGCATACTGGTAGACTTTATGCGGGGTATCGCCTATATTGTCTCCGTTCACATCAAAACCTTCATACTTGTCCCAATAATTCCCTGCGATCTCATTTTTATTTGTTTTGCTTCCTCTGCTGTCATTCACAATGTCTTCAATGTTTCCAAGAATACTGTTATTCTTGATAATATTGTTTTCACTTAAAGAGTGAAAGTGCATCGCTTCCGCATTGTAAATAATCTGATTGCCCTCGATCCAGTTATGGGTATCGGGTTCAAAAGGAGAACGGTCTATGTAGAGTCCCTGGGCATTGTAAAGCACTGTATTGTTGATGATCCTGAAATTCGATACATCTTTCAAGCCTATACCCATACCTGTGGCTCCCTGTGAACTCTTGATGACATTTCCTTCGGCAGTGGTATCCTGCGAATACATAAAAAAGATCCCCACCGAGTTATACTGGTAGTGATTGTTCTTCACAAGATTTTTCCCGGCATACATGAAATGCAGAGAATAACGGCAATACTCACCGCGATTGTCAATGATCTCGTTTCCGTGTGAATACCAGACCACCATGTCTCTTGATTTATACAAATGGTTATGACGGACAATATTGTCATTGCTGTACCAGAGTCTCAGCCCGTCACCACGCAAGCCCAATTCAAAATCTTTTTTGGATGTAATGTTATTGTCTGCCACAATAGAATTTTTCATCATTTGCATGTCAATACCAAAAAGACAGTCTTTTATGTCACAGTTGGAAATTTCACACTGGGAACCTTCCATCATTTTGATGGCAGCATCAAGTTTTTCATGTCTGTCACCGGACCCTACGATCTTGAGGTTCTTCAGGGTAATGAAGGAACCTTTTGCCGTGATCACCGTTCCTGAACCTTCACCGTCAATGACGACACCCGCTTCTTTGCCCACGATCGTGATGGGTTTGTTGATGACGATGTTTCCTTTGTACACGCCCGCAGGAAGTTTCAAAATGGAACCTTCCGGGGCTTTGTCAATGGCATCCTGAAGTACGGATGCGCTGAGCAGAGCACTTTGAGAAGTGACTAAGAGAACAATAGCAAAAAGATACTGCTGTATTTTAGACAAATGTTTCTCCTCTTACTGTGCTCTGCTTGAATATAGACACTATTTGCTTCCCTCTTCACTTGCTTTCATAGCCTTCTGCTTTGCAAAAAATGCCAAAAGACTCAAGAGTGAAATAGCTACCAACAGATAAAAACCGATCGTCGGATAAGAGTGTGTGGTAAACTGTGCGATTTTACCGTCTCCAAAGACAGTTGGCATAAACGGTTTTATTTTAAAGGCACCCCAGTCATGCAGGTTATGTCCAAACCAGTAAAGCCAGTATGAGTAATCCATAATGAACAAGAGAGGCAAAGAGACAGGAATCAGCATTAAGAGTGTGACTATTTTCGAATCATACGCGATGAACAAGATAAAAATAAGTGTCAAAAGTAAAAGCGCATAGGGTCCTATGGCACGTTCGAAATGTCCACCCACCCACATAGGGTCCATACCGACATAGTGGTTGATGGTATTCATCTCATGGACCTCTCCGCTGTATCCGTCAAAGTGGAAAAAGACAGGGATCCCTTCAGGGAATGCCTCTTTAGGGTAGTTCGGTGCTTCAAGCGATACTGCCCAGATAGGCATAGAAGCCACACCGATCTCAGCAGACTCTTCTATCATTTTTTTAAGGTTATTGTGTGCCTCTTTGGGCGTCGTGACACTTTTGTATCGTCCATGATTATAGAGGTTCCAGACTTTTTCAGCGATCGGCGAGATCTCATCTGTTTTCCCCTGCTCTATTTGATTCAGTGTGCCATGAAAAGTAACCATAGGAAATGTAAAAGCAACAGTTAAGATAATCAGTGCCAAACCGGCAAATATCTTTGCTTTCATAAAACTTGGATGCATCGTTTCTCCTTCTAGTGTAAACTCCGATGATTATAGCAAAAGTGCCTAGTCATATAGTTGACGATAATCAATAAAAAATCAATACTTATAAAGATAATAATCTAAGGTTATGTTTTTAGCAGGAGGTTTTGAGTATTGTCGCAGGGTATGTCAAAGGCGGGTGCCTTTGACATGTAATGCTAGAAGAGGTTAGCGTTCTCTTCAATCCATTTGAAGTATTCAATAAGATCTTTGATCTCATCATCACTCATATGCTGGTTAGGCATTTTAAGATTAAAGTAATCGATCATCCCTTTTACATATGGATCTCCATACATTTTTGACGGGTCTTTAATAAAGCTTGCAACCCATTTCTCAGCATTTTCGTGACGTTGCAGTACACCTGTCAGGTCTGGACCTGAAGAGACTTTACCGACAACGTGACATCCTGAACAACCACCTTCATCAAAGGCTCTTGCTCCACGCTCAGCAGCCGGAGATTTCTTCGTTGCGATCTCGCTTACCAAAGTGTCTTTCGCTCTGATTCCAACATCTGCTGTTTTTACCATAAGCTGCCAGATCATGTTTTCAAAGAGAATGGCTTTCTCCATATCTCCCGCTTTCACGGCAGCATCAGCTTTCTCTTTTTGACCTTTAATTTGACCATACTGTGCAAAGGCATCATCTACCAGGTCAGCAACGATCTTGTGATCAGCAAATTTATTGTCTTTCAGGAATTTCACAACAGACTGAATAACTGCATCTGTAGCATCATTCACAGCGACAGTTTTGTCATACTCTGCTTTCAACTGCTCTGGAGACATTTTAGCCATTTTCAATTTCTGTGCAGAAACATATTTCTTGTTCGGATCTTTAACCATAAGATAGCCCATCATCTCCAGGTGTAGCGCAGAACAGAATTCTGTACAGTAATAAGGGAAAACACCCTCTTTGTCTGCAACGAATTTCACTTCTGCTGTTTCACCCGGCTCCAATGAAGCATGAATATTGTAATTGTCTACTGTAAATCCGTGTGTTTCATCCTGCGCTCTTTCGAGGTTCGTCAAGTAGAAAGTCACTTCATCACCCTTATTCACAGTGACTCTCTCAGGGTTGATGTGAGATCTTACCATCGTTGCATAGACAGTAACTTTGTTACCCTCTCTTACGATCTTCTCCTGACCGGCAAGTGTTTTACCAACATGAATTTCACCCGTTTTGGTGTTCGTACCCATTGGGTAACGTACTTTTGGATGTAACTTGCTTGCTCTGATCGCAACTGCCTGGTGAGGTTCACCCAACGGCAACGGCATATCGACAAGCATATCCATTTTCTTACCGGAAATATCGATCAGTTGGTGGTTTTGCGGATGCAAAGGACCAACCGGGTCAAATCTGTCAATGGTCAATTTATTCAAAGAAATAATATATTTTCCTTGAGGATCAGCCGATTTACCTTCCATACCACAAAGGTGTCCAACGTTATAGTGAACATTGACTTTGTCAAGTACTTTCAGTGTTTTATAGTTCCATTTTACGATTTGTGAATCCACATACAGTGACGTATAAATTTCTCCGTCTACAGGAGAGTACTGGTTATGTAACGGCCCGAGACCCAACTCAACCTGTCCGTGTAGAGACTCTTTCATATCAAGGATCGGTATACCGTACGGGTCTTTACCTGCATACTTCTTGTCAGCAATCAATTTCTTGATTTTTGACCATTTATAGACAGAAGCGTGTGTGTCAAGCTTACCACATACGGTAATGTATTCACCGTCCGGAGAAACATCGACACCGTGAGGTGATTTTGGCTCAGGAATAAGGAATAAAGCATCATTTTTCACAGCCACATCCATAGGGATCACTCTAATACCATTGATCACTTTTACATTTTTAGGATCTTTGGCCACTTCAGCCAGTTTTTTCCAGTTGTAAATGTGCAGGAAGTCGGTATCATTTCTACTCATACCCGCTTCGTTCGGCGGCATACCGACTTCTATTCCACCTGTGTACATTTCGGTGTTAAATGAGTTCGTGAAACCCCAACCGTAAGAAGCACCTTTACCTGCATCGGAAAGATCCTGCATATAAGGAGGCATTTCAAGCACAAATGACTCTTTTTCGTTGATTCGCCCTTTTTCATGGTCAAACTTCCAAAGTGTCACACCCCCACGGTATGTCTCTTTGTACTCTTCGATCGGGTGATAATTGTTGTCAAACGGTGCAGCATACTGACATGCTTCCAGAATATACTCTGAATTTGGGGTAAAGAATGCACCACCATGCTCAGATTTGAATACCGGGTTAACTACAATTTGTTTTGTTTCAAAATCTTCCAGGTCAATAATGGCAACACGCGGATTGGCTTTATCGTTGATCGCCAACCATTTACCGTCATATTTACCGTCAGTTTCTGAAAGTCCGGGGTGGTGTGTATCTCCCCAGTTGATCTCTTTTCCTCTAATGTTACCTTCTCTGAGTACTTTGAGTGAATCTTCGTCATACCCGTACCCTTGCCAAGGCTCCGGTGTAAATACAGCGATGTACTTCAAAATTCTCATACCCGGTACACCATAGACGATGACCTGGCCCGACTGACCACCGGAACTGAATACGATGAATTCGTTTCTTCCTCCGGTTGGGTTATAGGTTTTGGCTGCATGGATGACATCTGTCTCCGTCAAGCCTCTCTCTTTCATCACTTTTTCCAAAGCACCTGAACCAAATACTGTCGATGCAGCAATGGCAGAACCAAGGAAAAGGCTTGAAAGCTTATTCAATTTGTTTTGCATATTCTCTCCTCCAAATTTTTAGAACCGAACCGAAAGTCAAAATACTTCAGCTCAACGCCAGTTCAAGTAAATAATAAGTTTACATTATTATTGTCATCAAACATTTCTAATTATAACTTAAAGTGCGTGATTCATTACTTGATATGTATCAAGAATTAACACTAATTTAACAATTGGGAAGTATTGGAAGCGTCAGAGAGATGATCGTACCCCTGTTTTTTTTTGATTTAATGTCAATGTCTATTTTTTCTTCATCACAATAGGCTTTGACCAGGGCCAGTCCGATGCCTTGTCCGTCTTTTTTGGAATCAGCCTGATAATAGCGTTCATACACTTTGAGCAGTTCTGTTTCATCCATACCAATACCGTTATCGGCAATAGTGAGCACTTGCTCTTTTAGTGTAAGCCTAATATCTTCCTCTTTAGGGGAATACTTCATCGCGTTCATTAAGAGATTGTCTATCATTTTTTCAAAGCCGATCTTGTCCGCTTTAAGCATCATGTCCTCTACTTCAATGTGAAAACTGTTTCGTTGAAATGCCTGAAAGACTTCTACGCGTTCTTCCAAAAGTGTTTGCAAAGAAAAACAGACTTTCTCGACAGGGTGTATCTCTTTGTTAATGCTATACACCAACTCTTCATAGAGTCTTTCAAGTCTGAGAGAAGAGGTCGTGATGCGCTCCAGACGTTTCAGACTTTTTTCATCTTCCAAACGTTTTGCAAGCAGTGTTGTATTGGCTTTTATGGTAGAGAGAGGAATATTAAGTTCATGCAGAATTTCTGAACTTAGTTGAGACAAGTTGGCATCCTGCTCCGCTTTGGGAGCCAAAAGATGGGTGGCAATGACATACCCCCAGCCCACAGAAAGGAAAAGCACCATAAAAACTGCAATAAGAAAATTGGACTCTGAAAAACCTTCATTTTTTAAAAACCAGTAGACAAAGCTCAATAGTACCGCCACCGAAGAGAAGTAGCCCAAAGTAGCAAAAAATGTCTGTCTTTTTATGCTTGCCATCTGTACCCTATGCCCCGAACATTGACAATATGTGCAGCAAAATACTTTTTAAGCTGCGTCACATAGACCCGTAACGCACCGTCACTGGCATTCTGTCCTGCTGCCCAGAGACGGTTTTTAATTTCATCGGTACTCACCACTTCACCCTTGGACTGAATAAGTAAGAGCAGTAACTCTATGGCTTTATTGGTCACATCCAATGCCTCTTCTTCTAAATAGAGGGTTTTAGAACGCAGATCGAGCTGATACTCACCGATATCAAGTTTCTCATTTCTCACCTGACGACGTAAAAGAGCAGAGATACGCAGCAGCAATTCATCGAGGTCAATGGGCTTTTTCATATAGTCATCTGCACCGCTTTCAAAGCCCTCTTTGAGAGAAGCCTTGTCATCACGGGATGTTAAAAAAATGGCGGGTGTGGTATCGCCGCTTTGACGCAGTTTGGAAAGCAGGTCAAAACCACTCTCATACGGAAGGTTAACATCAAAAAGGTAGAGGTCATAAATGTGTTTGTAGCTGAGTTCAAGTGCTGTGTAGGGATCTAAAGCATAGTCGAGAGAAAAACCCTCCTCTTCCAGAAAGTCCTGAAGGGTTTCGTTGAAAAGCTGGTCATCTTCAAGCAATAATATTTTCATAGACAAAGAGACCCCAATTTTTAAAGTACTGTAATTTCCTTGTGGAAATTACATGAACATCCCGCCATTGACTTTCAAGGTTTCACCAGTAATGTACGAAGCGTGATCAGAAAGCAGGAAAGCAACTGCTTCAGCCACCTCTCTAGGTTCACCAAAACGTGCCATTGGTATTTTTGCGGTGAAGGCATCTTTGACCTCATCTTTAAGCACCGCTGTCATCTCTGTGGCAATGAAACCCGGAGTGATCGTGTTGTAACGTATGCCGGAGGTCGCTGCTTCAATGGCAAATGACTTTGTCATGGCAATGGTACCGCCTTTGGAAGCAGCATAATTTGTCTGCCCGGCATTGCCTGTTTCACCTACGATGGAAGCAATATTGACAACAGAACCAAAACGTTTCTTACGCATCACTTTCAAAGATTCACGGCAACCGATGAACGTAGATTTGAGGTTCGCTTCAATGACATCCATGAACTGCTCACTCTTCATACGCATGGCCAAACCGTCTTTGGTAATACCTGCATTGTTCACAAGGTAAGCCAACTCACCGTCTTCTGAAACGATCTGCTTCATGGCAGCCACAAAAGCAGCTTCATCACTCACATCAAAACCGATGATCTCCGCTTTTCCGCCTGCGGCTTCGATCTCCGCTTTAACCGCTGCGGCTTCTGCTTCTCCGGAACGAAAATTGACCCATACCTTCAAACCCATCTCTGCCAATGTTTTTGCTATTTGTGCACCTATCCCTCTGCTTGCACCGGTAACCAGTACGTTAGATCCTGTAAATTTCATTTTTTCCCTTTAATTTTATTTTATTGCATTTATAATTTTAGCAAGCGATTGATTCAATCATGCGACAAACGATGCACCGTCCCCAGAGGGGTGGCTCCGCCATTTGCATCGTGCAGGAGTATGATTGAATCAATCAGCAAAATGTCAACATGCAAACAGTCGTTCTTTGATATCTTCAAATACTTTGTAATCTTCTTCTGAAATCGTATCGGAATAGATAATATGGTTCAACTGCTCCAAAAGATGGAACTTTGAGAGTTTATCTTCACAGAGGGCATCATTAATAATGGCAATATGTCCATCAAGATCATACTCTTTATTCATCATGGCATACAAAAAGTTTTCTGCCTCTTCTTGAGAACAGTCAAAATTCTGTCCCATGATCTCACAAAAAAGCGGTGCCTCTTTTGCAACGTCTCTGTTATCTATTTTAATGATGTGTGCCAGCAGGGTGCCTACTGACTCTTTTATTTTCTTTTCCATAAAAACCACCTATGAGCATTTTTTATCACTATTGTACCACAATGTGAAAAAATTACAAATTTAAATAAGTGCTTCGTCCATCTCTTCAGGGATGTCAAGCCCCATCAACTTCAAAACAGTCGGGGCAACATTATTCAAGCCACCATTGGCTTTCAACTCTGTCACACCCTCAGCCATGACAAAACAGAACACTTCGCCTACAGTATGGTTCGTCAAAGTATGCCCTTCACCGTCACACATCTCTTCACAGTTTCCGTGGTCAGAAGTCAAAACAACTGCATATCCCTCAGCTTTTGCTTTTTCAATGATCAGCCCCAACTCTTTGTCCACAGCATTCACCGCAACACAGGCCGCATCATAATTACCCGTATGCCCGACCATATCACCATTGGCAAAATTCACGACAATGAAGTCATAGGCTTCATCCATAGCCGTACGCACAGCCTCACCCACTTCAGGTGCTGACATTTCAGGCTGCATGTCATAGGTTTTGACATCCGGACTGGGAATGAGTACACGACTCTCACCGATCATCGGTTCTTCAATACCGCCATTCATAAAGAAAGTCACATGGGCATATTTTTCTGTTTCAGCCGTATGCAACTGTCTGAGACCTGCACGGGAAATAACTTCTCCCATGGTATTTTTCGGTGCCTCTTTGGGGAAAATAACAGGGTAGGGAAAGGAAGCATCATACTGTGTCATCGTCGCAATATGCAGAGGAATGTACGCTCTCTCAAAGCCGGCGAAATTGACATCGCCCAAAGCCGTAGTGATCTCCCGTACTCTGTCTGAACGGAAATTTGCCACAATGACAGCATCTCCCTCCTGCATACCTTCGTATCCTTCAAAAGCCACAGGTTCTATAAACTCATCAAGCTCGTTTTTGGCATACGAGGCATCCACATAGGCTTTCGGAATTAAGTCTGTAGAAGGCTGGGCTTCGGCGATGGCACGATACCCCTTCTCTACTCTCTCCCAGCGGTTGTCTCTGTCCATCGTATAGAAACGTCCGCCTACTGTGGCAATGCTTATGTCCTCGTCACATATCTCTTCTATCTGTGCCAGGTAGGTTTGTGCAGAAGTGGGAGAAACATCTCTTCCGTCTGTGATCAAATGTAAAAAAACTTTTTTCCCTCTTGCCTTTGCCAACTTGGCAAATCCGATCATATGCTCAATGTGTGAATGTACACCTCCGTCACTCAAAAGTCCTATCAGATGCAGGCGTTCACTCTTTGCCATACTGTCAATAATGACCTGGTTGTCATTCAGGCTGCCGTCTTCCAGTGCTAACGATATCTTGACCAGATCCTGATATAAAATACGACCCGAACCAATGGTCATGTGCCCTACTTCGGAATTTCCCATCTGCCCTTCCGGCAGTCCGACACTCAAACCATGGGTAGCAATAAGTGTATTGGGAACTGTGTCGAAAAGTCTGTCATAGGTAGGTTTTACTGCACCTTCAAAGGCATTACAGCTGCCTTGCGGTTTTGACCCAATACCGTCTGTTATGATTAAAATTGTCTTTTGAATACCCATCTGCAACCTTTTCGTCTGTTTTAATGAAATAATAGTAGAATACCCTTTAAATCTAATTAGAAAGTTTTCCATGGTATATGAACTCAACAACCTACTCCACATGCACCTTTTCGGATATATCTCAATTCGGGCAGGACTTGCCTTCCTTCTAGCCTTTTTACTTGTGCTAATGATAATGCCCAAGTATCTTGCCTGGGCTATTTCAAAACATGCCAACCAGCCCATAAGCAAATACGTTGCAGCACATGCGGACAAAGGTAAAACACCTACCATGGGCGGGGCAGTATTTTTGGCAGCAACCCTCATTGCTGCATTTATCGTCATTGACTTGGCCAACCCTTACGTCTGGGGAGGCATCATCACCCTCATAGGCTTTGGTCTGGTAGGGTTTAAAGATGACGTTGGGAAGATCCTCTCAGGAGACAACCTTGAAGGACTTACCCCAAGAGGCAAAATGGGGTTACAGGTCATTGTAGCCGTGATGGCAACAGGCTTACTCGTGTATGTCGGTTTCCCTACAGAATTTTATGTACCCTTTGTCAAAGAACCGCTTTTTGACATGGGATATTTTGCCATTCCTTTCTGGATACTCATCTTCCTTGCAACAACCAATGCGGTTAACTTAACAGATGGTCTTGACGGCCTGGCGACCGTACCTTCCATCACATCACTTTTTTCGCTGGGGCTGATCGCCTATGTCACTGGACACGCCGGTGCAGCAGCATACCTTCTCATACCACATATCCCCGGAGTGGGAGAACTTATCGTACTGGCCTTTGCACTTGCCGGTGCACTGCTTGGCTTCCTCTGGTATAACTGTTACCCTGCTGAGATCTTCATGGGAGATACGGGAAGTTTAGCCATTGGTGGCTTCCTTGCCTACCTTGCCATCGTTGGTAAAAGTGAAATACTGCTGATTCTCATTGGTTTTGTCTTTGTCATGGAGACCGTTTCCGTTATTTTACAGGTCGGGTCTTACAAATTACGTAAAAAACGTATTTTCCGTATGGCACCGATACATCACCATTTTGAGCTTAAAGAGTGGGCAGAGAACAAGATCATTGTACGATTCTGGATGATCTCTTTCCTCACCAATATTCTTGCACTTATTACATTAAAAATACGTTAATACACGCGTAGGGTGGGATCTCCCACCTTTTTTATCAAAGGATTTTTCATGAAACCCACCCTTTTCGGATATGGTCTTACCACCAAAGCCATTGCAAACAAACTCGGGGGAGGCTGTACCTTCTTTGACGATAAGTGCCAAGAGCCCTATACTGATGAAAAGGGCAATAAAATCTTTCCCTCTTCACTATTCGACCCTGACAGATCTGAGCTTGAAGTCACCACACCCAGTTTGAAACCGGGACATCCTCTATTGAAAAAAGCAAAACATCTTTTGAGTGAGTATGATTATTTTGATGATATCATGCCTTTTAGCATTTGGATTTCCGGTACCAATGGGAAAACCACAACAACACAAATGTTGACCTACCTTTTAAAGAAGCGTGGTGCTTTGAGTGGAGGAAACATTGGTACACCTTTGGCTGACTTGGATGAAAAGGCCCCTATCTGGGTTCTGGAGTCCAGCTCTTTCACTCTGCATCATACCCATACAGCATCACCTGAGATTTATCTTCTTTTGCCTATTACCCCGGATCATTTGGACTGGCACGGCACAGCTGAACAGTATGAAGCAGACAAACTCAAACCACTTTTGACCATGAAAGAGGGAGAGTTAGCGTTAGTGCCTAAAGGCTTGAACCTCCCAAAGACCAATGCCTATGTGGTAGAGTATGACTCTAAAGAGTTTCTCTGTGAGTATTTTAACCTCGATGCTTCAAAACTTAACTATAAAGGTGCCTTTTTGGAAGATGCCCTGCTTTCACTTGCCATTACCAGAGTCCTTTTTGATGAGACTGACTATGACCTTCTCAATACTTTCAAACGTGATGCACACAGACAGGAAGAGCTGCACGACAGCCAGGGTCGTCTCTGGGTCAATGACTCAAAAGCCACCAACCTTGATGCTGCAATTCAGGCAGTCAAAGGCTATGCCGAGCAGCACATTCATCTCATTATGGGAGGAGATGACAAAGGTGTCGATATGGCACCGCTTTTTGAAGTCATGCAACCCCTAAACCTTACACTATATACTATAGGTGCCAATAACGACAAACTTTTGGCCTTGGCAGCACAATACAATATAGATGCCATCGAAGCCGAAAATATAGAAACAGCCATACACACCATTGACCAAAGACTGAAAAAAGGCGAAGTTGCCCTTCTCTCACCCGCTGCCGCAAGCTTTGACCAGTTCAAATCATATAAACACAGAGGCGAAACTTTCATAGATTTGGTAAAAAAACTGTAAAAATCTCATTTTATACACTTTTCCCTTTTTATTTTAAGGTTTCGGTGTTATAATTTCAGCCACTTCAAACAACAAGTGGCTCCATAGCTCAGTTGGTAGAGCAAAGGATTGAAAATCCTTGTGTCGGCGGTTCGATTCCGTCTGGCGCCACCACTTACATTCAAAATTTATTTCATACTTTACATTTTAGAACAAAAACCACACTATGATCATGGCAATAATTATCGTTCTCATTATTTAAGACTAATTTACTCTCATTAACTTTTCATTTAAAAATGAATGATTTTCCTCTAAAATTGATCTTGATCAAGACTTTTTCACCTCAAAATACCCGTTATACCCGTCTTTTTTGCAAATTATTAACTAATTGTTAACTTTTTATTAATTTTACTTGACTTTTATAAATATTATATGATATCATTATGGTCAATCTAAACAAAACAAGGAGATTAACATGAAAAGAGCATTATTACTATCAGTAGTAGCATCGGTAGCAGTTATGGCAGGCGGAGACATCGCACCAGCGCCAGTAGTAGAGGAATCAAACTGGGAGTGGAGCGGAACAGCTAAAGTATATTACCAGACAATGGATCACGAGAACTATGTACTTGGGAACGGACCGGTTGTAGGAAACAGCAATGATATGTTTGACAGAAGATCATCTGCAGCAGATGCAGGTCTTCAGCTTAGAGTAGCAAACAAAGACGTTATTGCAGGTTTCGGATTTGGTGCAGAACTGACAGGTCTTTCAACACTTAACCTCGTAAGATACGGTGTTGTAACAGCTTCTATGCAAAGTGCCGGACTTAATGTAATGTCTCCGGATGCTGATGACGCATTGAGCAGCGCATGGGTAAGCCAGGCATACTTGACATATGGTCTTGGAAACACATCATTCAAAATCGGTCGTCAGGAACTTCCTAAGTCACTCTCACCATTTGCCTTCTCTGAAGGTTGGAATATTTTCAAAAACACATTTGAAGCCGCATTGATCGTTAACACAGATCTTCCAGATACAACATTGGTTGGTGCTTATGTAAACAGAGCGAACGGTTCATTGTCTTATGCCGGTTCAATCGTTGCTATTACTGCAGGAACAGGTGCTAACCATATGGCTCCTGACCTTGCTGACTGGAGAGATGTTGGTGAGAATGGTACATATATGCTAACTGCTCAGAATAAATCAATTGCCGGTTTGACTGCAACAGGTTCATTCTACTATGCACCATCATTTGCTAAAGACGGTACAGTTGGTATGAATACAGCATATCTATATAATCTCGGTGGGGTAGATATCAATAGCGGTTCATCTTCTGATGCAATGGTTCTCTGGGGTGACTTGGCATATAACAATGCAGACTTCCCGGTAACTGCAGCAGTTCAGGGTGGATTCATCGATGCTGATAATACACTTGATCTTGACAAAACAACTGCATGGGGTGCAAAGATCGGTGGTAAACTTGGTCCTGTTGCATTATCTGCAGCATATACAAGTGTAAATATTGACGGTACAGACAGAGGTCTTAACATACTGACAGTAAATAACTTCGGTACATCTGTTAAGTCACCACTTTATGTTCAGCAGGTACTTAACCAGGTATTCATCGATGGTCACTTCGGAGACTCTGATACTTGGCAGGTTAAAGGTGTTTACAAAGGTCTTGGTGGAAAATTTGTTGCTCAGTATGCATCATCTGACCTTGAGACTAAAACTGATGACTATGCTGAATTTGACTTCATCTATGCAACTAAATTCAACACAACTTATGGAGACCTTGGTCTTAAAGCAATGTGGATCAACCAGTCATTCCCTGGTACAGTAGCTGGATTTGAAAGTCTTGATGATTCAAACAACGTTATCCGTTTGATCGCTTCTTACGACTTCTAGGAACTGTTTTAAACAGTCCCTTCTTTAGAGTTCAGGCTTTTTGCCTGACTCTACTCTTTTTTATACCCCCTCTTCCCTTACATTTTTCATCTTTCCAAAATCATCAAAATAGGCATTTATGCTATAATGCTACAAAAATCCAATAAAGGATAATTTATGCAACTTACCATTGATGTCGATAAACACTTTATAGAGAACCTCAAACAAGAATTTCACACCCCTAATGTGAAAGATGCACTCTATCAACTATTTGATTTTTATAAGCAAAAAGACAATGACAATACGACATTGAATACCGAAATAGAAAACCGAATAAGAGATTATAAAAATGGCTCCTTGGAAACACAGGCATTTCATGATGGCTTAGACAATATAAGAAAAGATATTTTAGAAAAGATATGATTTTAATAAAATCTAAAAGATTCAATGAAGAACTGCAAACTGTTACATTATTGACACAGAAAAAGAGACCATCGTAATACTCGATATCTTCAATCAAAACCAATGGAAAGACTAAACACTATGACCAAAAAACTACACCTCGTAAGCCTCGGCTGCACCAAAAACCTCGTTGACTCCGAAGTGATGCTCGGACGTCTCAAAGAGTATGAAATTACCGATGACAATACAGAAGCAGATGTGATCATTGTCAACACCTGCGGATTCATTGATGCTGCCAAAGAAGAGAGCATCAATACTGTACTGAACCTGCATGATGCACGTAAGGAGAACTCCATTTTAGTGATGAGCGGTTGTCTAACTGAACGTTACAAAGAAGAGTTGCAGGCAGACATGCCGGAGATAGACATCTTTACCGGTGTGGGGGACTATGAGAAGATCGATGAACTCATTGCTTCCAAACAGAGTACCTTCTCTCCGGAAGTCTACTTGGCAACAGAGTCTTCCGGCCGTGTGATCACAGGTTCCAACTACCACGCCTACATCAAAATAGCGGAAGGGTGTAACCAGACCTGTTCTTTTTGTGCCATTCCAAGCTTTAAAGGAAAACTGCATTCCCGTTCTCTCTCTTCCATCGTCAAAGAAGTTGAGAACCTTGCATCCCAGGGATTCCATGACTTCTCTTTCATTTCCCAGGACTCCTCAAGCTATGGAAGAGATATGGACCTGAAAGACGGACTGCGTGATCTCATAAAAGCTGTAGAGGCTATTGATGGTGTACGTTCTGCACGTATTTTATACCTTTACCCAAGTACTACCACCTTTGAACTCATTGATGACATTGCTGATTCTCAGGTATTCCAAACGTATTATGATATGCCTATACAACACATAGAAGACTCTGTACTCAAAACAATGAAACGCGGTTTTGGAGAAGAGAAGACCATTGCACTTCTTAGACACATGAAAAGTAAGCCCAATGCCTTTTTACGTACTTCAGTCATTGCCGGACACCCGGGAGAGAGCGAAGAGAGCTTTAAAAAACTCTGTACATTCATGGAGAAGTTCGGCTTTGACCGTTTCAACACTTTCCACTACTCCAATGAAGAGACCACTACAGCTTACAACATGGAGCAGATCTCTCAGGATGTCATTGATGTAAGAGCTGACAGACTCGGTGAGATTGCAGAGTCTTCTACATTGAACTCCTTAGAAACTATGGTTGGACAGACAGTACAACTGGTGATAGATGGAGAGAGTGATGAACACGAATACCTACTCTCAGCCAGACCACTCAACTGGGCAGTAGACATAGATGGAGAGATCTTCATTAACGACACTTCAGATCTTCCGGTTGAGTATGGGAAAGTCTATGAAGCGAAGATTACGGAGTTAGTTGGGACGCAACTGTTGGCTACACTAGTAAATGAAAAGTGAGAAATGAGAGATGAGAAATGATGTACTGACATCAAAAAGTTTTGAGTTTTCCCTAAGGATCGTTAAACTTTACAAATATCTCACAATAGAAAAAAAAGAGTATGTACTTTCAAAACAGGTACTACGCTCTGGCACAGCAATTGGTGCACTAATCTCAGAGGCTGAATTTGCCCAATCAAGAGCAGATTTTATTAACAAGATGTATGTTGCTTTAAAAGAAGCAAATGAAACAAGATATTGGCTAAAATTATTGGCTCAGTCAGACTATATTACACAAGACATGTTCCAAAACATTCTCCCAGATATTGAAACATTAATACGATTACTCGTCTCTTCTACCAAAACAGCTAAAAAGAACCATGCTAAATAAAAAATTTCTCATTTCTCATTTCTCATTTCTCATTCAAAAAAAGAATCTCCTTGCATTCTCAGCAGGAATAGATTCCTCTGCCCTTTTCTTTTTACTTTTAGAAAATAAGATCCCTTTTGACATCGCTTTAGTGAATTATGGAACCCGAGAAAATTCAGATAGAGAAGAAGAACATGCTTATGCCCTGGCAAAAAAACATCATTTGACCTGTCATACAGTCAAAGCACCCAAATTCACCTCCCACTTTGAGCAGAATGCCCGTAATTTTCGTTATAAGTATTTTGAAGACCTGATCAAAACACAGGGCTACAACACGCTGCTGACAGCTCATCAACTCAATGACCAGCTGGAATGGTTTCTAATGCGTTTGACCAAAGGTGCAGGGGTGTCAGAACTCCTTGGACTTGAAGAGGTCAGTCAGCGAGAGGGGTATACTCTTATACGCCCACTTTTACCCTACAGCAAAGAAGAGTTAGTTGAATATCTGAAAGCTCATGAACATCCCTATTTTATAGATGAAAGCAACAGTAATGAAAAGTATGAACGCAACCGTTTCAGAAAAACGTTTTCCGATCCTTTGATCACTGAATTTAAAGAAGGGATCGCTCGTAGTTTTGAGTATATTAGAAATGATAAAGCCATATTGGAAAAAGGGTTTGAAGTCATTTATAGTGAAAAGCAATTACGTATTATTAAACTGTACACACAAGAGAGCAAGACAAAAGCTATAGACCTTGCCTTAAAAAATTTAGGCTATCTGCTATCTGCTTCACAGAGAGAAGAAATTGGCAAAGAAGATTCACTGGTGATCGGTGAGGAGTGGGCAATTGAGAGACAGGGGGAATTTATTTATATTGCACCGTATCTAGATATCGTCATGCCTAAAAAATTTAAAGAAAAATGCCGGATTCAAAAAATTCCCAGTAAAATAAGAGCGTATTGTTTTCAGGAAGGTATAGACCCGCGCAATCTTCCCGCGTAGGGTGCGTAGTCACGCACCTTTTTGTTTGTCCTTTCGGCATATGTTTTATCTGATGCATATTTGATTATGTGGTGCGTGATTACGCACCCTACGCGAAACAATGTATCATTTGCTTGCCAAAGGATGTGCCTTCATATATTCCTGCATCTTTTTCACTGAACCTAACTTGGTATACACCTGTGTCGTTGCCATGGTTTCATGTCCCAAGAGTTCACTCACATCAGCGATTCTGGCACCGTGATTCAACAAATGGGTGGCGAAAGAGTGTCTTAACTGGTGGGGTGTTACTTTCAGTCCGGCATCTTTAAAAAGTTTTGTCAGCTTATAGCGTAACTGGGCAGCATTCATGGGAGCATTCCCTTTTTCAAAAAGGTACTTTTTAGGGCTGTATTGAGTAATATAGCGTGCAATTAAAGTTTGAAGGTCATCCAGTAACGGTAGCTCTCTGACCTTATTTCCTTTTCCATGTACCTGCACCCACTTACCTTTAATATCTTCAAGCCTCAATCCACTCAATTCGGAGATACGCAACCCCAGACCATATAACATAGCCACAATGAGCTTCTCTTCCATTTTTGCCGTATCTAAGACTTCTCTAATATACTTCTCTTCAATGGGTTTAGGGAGACTCTGAGGTACTTTAATAGACTCATCTGAGATGACTTTAATACTCAGGTGGCATTGGTCCTCCAGGTACTTTACAAAAGAGCGAACAGCAGAGAGTTTTTTCACAATGGTTTTTTTGGCATTTTTAACAATGCTGAAACGAAAAGGGGTAATGTCTAAAATCCACATGCCCTCCTCTTCGTAAAAATGGCTCACGTCCATCATTTGACGCAGGGCAATTTCATAGGTAATAATGGACGTTTCGGAGTAGCCTCTGACATCATAAAGATAGTCGAGAAAATCTTCAGAGTAAGTTTGAAGTTTCTCTTTCATGGGACTTTCCTTTGGGGCTTAATTTTTTGGTCGGCTGAAGCCAACCCTACAATTGAACGTCTAGGCTAATCAGAGGGTTCAATTGTATTTTCCAACATCTTTTGAGAGAGATAGATTTTTGCCTCTTCAAGTGTCATACCGTCAAGAGAAATACTTTGAATATAAAAATCTATGTGCGTAAATGGTTTGGGAATGACAAAACGATCCCAACTTCCCAGTTGCCAAAACTTTTCTGTTTTATAGTTCATCACAAAGATGGGTAGCTTACTTTTCAAGGCAATCCCCACAGCACCATCAGACATAGAGTGTCTCGGTCCTCTTGGACCATCTGGGGTGATCAATACTTCTTCGCCACTTTTAATACTTTTAAATGCTTGCAGCAAGACTTGTCTGGCACCTTTTTTACTGGACCCCCGTAAAGGCCGAATACCCAGCATATTCAACGTAGAAGCAATTAAAGAACCATCAAAATGAGAAGAGATAATAGCAGAAGCAGGCTGCTTTTTATGAATATGTCTATAGGCTTGAGGAGACATGAGCAGTTCATTGTGCCAGCAGACACATACGTGCTGCTCTTCGCCTATTTCTGTGATATAGTGGAATTTTTTAGTCGAGGTATACCAGATAAAACGCATCAAAACATAAATAACAGGAGGAACAACCACTTGCCCCACTCCTCTTAAAAACTGTTTCATCGTGACTTAGATGAGCACACCATCAAGTGCACCCCGTGAGGTCTTAACGATCTTTACAGGCACGATTTGTCCGAGTAACTCTTCTGAGCCTTCCACAAAGACCAACTTACCATCATCAGAACGTCCTGAAACTCTTCCGTTGGATTTCAATTCATCAAAATAGACGTGATGAACAGTACCCAGTTGGGCATCCATGATCTCATCCAATATTTCTGTGTGACGTGCCTGTAACTTTGTCAAACGTGCACCTGACAAAGTATTATCGATCTGTGCTTCAAACTCGGCAGCTTCTGTGTGCGGTCTCGGAGAGTACTTAAATGAAAACAACTGCTCAAAACGTACTTTTTCAAGCACATCCATAG
Source organism: Sulfurovum sp. (assembly GCA_027071315.1). Classification (GTDB taxonomy): domain Bacteria; phylum Campylobacterota; class Campylobacteria; order Campylobacterales; family Sulfurovaceae; genus Sulfurovum. Next base: position 9,415 of record JALSUP010000079.1, on the reverse strand, counting down.
TATCTGCAAAATCTGCATCACTCTCACCGGGGAAGCCAACGATAATATCGCTTGAGATGGTCGCTTCCGGACAGAGTGCGCGGATCTTTTCACAGCGATTAATAAAGTTCTCTTTGGTGTACCCGCGTTTCATAGCTTTAAGCAGTTCTGTTGAACCACTCTGCAGCGGTACATGGATCTGCTTGCAGATCTTCGGATTGGAAGCGAACTCTTCTATGAAGGCATCATCCATATGCAAAGGGTGGGGAGAGGTAAATCGGATACGCTCCAAACCATCGATCTTGGAAATCTTACGCAAGAGTCCTGTAAAGTCCATCTTCTCATCGGTACCACCAAAACGTCTTCCGTAATTATTGACGTTTTGACCAAGAAGCATCACCTCTTTGGCACCAGTGTTGACAGCTTTAGTAATTTCCTGGACTAAAAGGTCTGAAGGGATGGAGATTTCATCACCACGTGTGGCAGGGACAATACAGAAGGTACATGACTTGTCGCAGCCTATGGAAATGTTCACCATGGCTTTAAAAGGATTTGTTCTGTACTCACCGAATGCGTAAGTACTTTCGTCAAAGTCTGTGTCCACTTCTACTGCATGTTTTTTGTCTACCACTTGCGTAATTTTAGAAACATTTCTTGCACCGATGACAAAATCGACAGAAGGAGCTCTTTTAATAATGTCTTTTCCAAGGTGACTGGCCGTACACCCTGCCACACCGATCTTGGCACCCTCTTTTTTACGTTTGTTGAACACACCGATCTCAGAAAAAAGTTTAGCCACAGGTTTTTCACGCACAGAGCAGGTATTGATAATAATAAGGTCGGCTTCGGAAAGTTCTTCGGTAAGTTCGTAGGGTTCTTTTTGGTTCAACTCGGCGATCATATGTTCAGAGTCCCGAACATTCATCGCACAACCAAGTGTTTCAATAAATAATTTTTTCAAGTACGGCCGCGCCTTAGGCTATGATGTGTACTTCATAGATATACTCGTTGTCATCAAGTCCGTATTTGACTTCACGCATATAAACAGAGTAACCTTTCTCTTCAAAGTGCTCGATCAACTCTTTAAGCTCTTTGTGTGAATTGTCTTTATCGAAATAGAATATAGATCTGTTTGCTAGTTCATCTTCGAGTTTTTTCAACTCAATCGTTTTTGGTTTTGCTTTCAGTGTGGTCCTAGCAAGTTTCAGTTTCATACAAATTCCTTGAATTTTATCTATAAGGGGTTGTTCATTCCCGTAATTGCTTAGATTATACTTTATTTTCAGTAAAGGTTTGATTAGCTATAATGCTAATCTTCAAAAACAACACCTCCTGGACGTTCTTAACACTGTTATGTTACCTCTTGTAGCGGGTTTGAAATTGAATTTAATTAAGGAATGAACCATGGAAAAAATATTAGACATTATTGAGGCAATTGCACACGAAAAAAATATCAGTAAAGAGCATGCTATCGACGCATTTACTGAAGCACTCACAAAAACAGCACAGAAACTGACGTCATTTACTTCAGCCTTTGAAGTAAACATCGATCATGACACAAAAACATACTCTGTCAACAAAGTCATTACCGTTGTCAAAGACGGTGACCCGCAGCTGATGGTGGAAGTCGGTCGTGATGACAACAAGGAGATGATAGAATCTGATGCCTTTATGCCTCTTTCTGAAGCAAAAGAGTATGATGACTCCATTGAAGTAGGGGACAAACTTTCTGAAGAATTCATTCTTGAAGACCACGGACGTACGGCATCTGCAAACCTTTTCAGAGAACTTGAATACCACATTCAAAGACGTATTGAGCAGGACCTTTTTGAAAAGTACAGAGAAAAAGTAGGCTCTGTCATGCTGGGAACTGTCAACCGTGTTGACGCAGAAGACAACACCCACGTAGAGATCGGTGAACTTAAAGGTGTCATGTCTCTCAGAAACCGTATTAAGGGTGAAAAGTACAAAAGAGGTGACAGCATCAGAGCACTCCTACGATATGTCTCAGTTGACCCGCAGTATGGTCTTTTCCTTGAATTGACAAGAACCTCTCCAAAATTCCTTGAAGCACTTATGGCTTCAGAAGTACCTGAAATTGCAGACGGTGTGGTTGAGATCGTTGCGGCAGCCAGAATCCCCGGGGAAAGAGCAAAGATCGCCCTTAAAACGGAACAGATGAATGTGGACCCTATTGGTGCTGCTGTTGGTGTGAAAGGGGTACGTATTAATGCAGTAAGTCAAGAACTCGATGGTGAGAATATTGACTGTATTGAGTACTCTGCGATTCCGGAGATCTTCATTACACGTGCCTTGAGTCCTGCGATCACACAAAGTATTAAAGTAGATGCAGATGAGAAAAAAGCCATCATTAACATTACCGGTGACCAGAAGGCAAAAGCGATTGGTAAGTCCGGTATTAACATTCGTTTGGCTTCGATGTTGACGGGGTATACCATTGAGCTCAATGAGGTTGAGGGTGTTACTGAACGTCAGGTTGATAGTTCAGATAATTCTGAAGTGGCTAAGACAAAAGATACTACTGCGTTGTCAGACCTATTTAAATAATTGATTTTGTGATTGGGTACCCACAAGGGGCACCCCTACAGTTTTAATTTGTTCCCATAATTTTTGTGGGAACATTTCCTTCTTTTTTTCTCATATTAATTTTCTATTGTTTATTTTTGTTTCCTCTTTATTGGAACTGTGGCGTTGTTTGTCTTCATTACTTTTTTCTTTTTTGCAATGCGCAAAAAAAGAAAGAAGTAACCAAAAAAGAAAAAACCACAAACTGCTGGCGTGTTGAATGTGTTTTTACTTCAAATGAAATTTCTATAGGCATTAGTTATTCCCGTAGTATGCAATATAGTTTCTATTATCTCTGACATCTGGCGAAAGCCAAGCCATTAAATTGCTCTACCTGTCTCTGTGAACGCCCTTGAAAGCGCAGCGATTCGAGAGCAGAGACGATTTTTTGCTTCGTTTTTTCTAAAAAAATGAAGAGAGAAACAACGCCACAAGTAAAATAAGTGGATATCTAAGTAAAGAAAATTAATTTAAGAAAAAGGGGAGAAGGCGAAACGAACTAACCGTTACGCCAACACCATTTGCGAAAAACTCTCCGCATCAAGTGATGCAGACCCGACCAAGACACCATCCACACCGGCAATGGAGACGATCTCTAAAATGTTTGCAGGTTTTGCAGAACCACCATAAAGCAATGGTTTGTTATTGATCGCCTTCTTTAATGCTCTGTGCGTTGAGGAGATCTCCTCAACTGTGGCAGAACGTCCTGTTCCGATGGCCCAGATAGGTTCGTAGGCTACGATGACATTGTCGTACGTAATGTCAATGCCTTCAAATTGTGCCAAGAGATATTGCATGACTGATTCAAAGCCTTTTTCACGAATGTGAAGCGGTTCACCGATACAGTAGATGATCTCAAACCCCTGCTCTTTGAAAAAAGCAAACTTTTCAGCGACTTTCGCCTGTGTTTCAGCCATATATTCACGACGTTCGCTGTGCCCGATAAGGATGGTTTTAATACCAAACTCATCAAGCTGTTCTACCCCGATCTCACCTGTATATGCACCATTTTGAGCTGCATAGGCATTTTGTGTACCAATGGTAAAATCACCTTCAAAAGTATCCAATGCGGTAGAAGGAGGGAAAATATAGACATGATCTTCAGGCTTTTTGGCAGACAATTTCTCTTGTAACGCTTGCATATAAGCCTTCGTTGAAGCACGCGTATGGTTCGTTTTAAAATTGGCTGCGTATATCATCTTATTTCTCCAAAGCTTCAAGACCAGGCAGTTTAATACCTTCGATCAATTTCAAACTCGCACCACCGCCGGTACTGACAAAAGTCATCTCATCAACATCACCCGCTCTTTGTGCCACATCTGCCGTGTCACCACCGCCCACGATCGTCGTCGCATGTGTTTCAGCAATATGATGAGACATTCTGAGACTTCCTTTTGAGAATTTATCCATTTCATACACACCCATTGGGCCATTCCAGATGATCGTCTGTGCGTCATTCAGTACTTCACGGAAAAGTCTTGAAGAGGCAGGACCTGTATCTAGTCCCATCCAGCCTACAGGGATCTCCTGTGAAGGAAGGTATTTGACGGCTGTATTCTCAGAAAACTCCGGAGCGACCACAAAATCGACAGGCAGGTAGAATTTCACACCCAGAGAGTGTGCTTTATCCATAATGGCTCTGGCTTCATCGAGGAGATCGTCTTCTACCAGTGAGTTACCTATCTCATATCCCTGTGCTTTGAGGAAAGTAAAGGCCATTCCTCCGCCAATAATAACTTTGTCCACTTTATTTAAAAGATTGGTCAAGGCTTGCAGTTTTCCGGAAACTTTAGAACCGCCGACCACGGCAATAAACGGCCGAATAGGGTTTTCAAGAACTTTCCCAAAGAAATTCACCTCTTTGCTCATAAGAAAACCTGCTGCCTTATGATCCATATCGAACTGTTCGGCAATGGCATAGATAGATGCATGTTTTCTATGACAGGCGCCAAAAGCGTCATTGACATAAATGTCAGCAAAAGAAGCCAACTCTTTGGCAAAAGCTTCATCGTTCTTTGTCTCTCCAGCTTCATAACGAAGGTTTTCAAGTAAAAGAACATCTCCTGCTTTAAGTTGTGCCGCTTTGGCTTTGGCATCGGGACCGACCACATCATTGGCCATGTAAAATTCATTTTTGATCTTCAAAAGGGTGTTAAGTCTTTTTGCCACAGGCTTCAATGAATATTTCTCTTCATATTTACCCGGTTCCGGTCTCTCATAGTGTGATGCAAGGATCACTTTACAGTCTCTGTCAATACAGTAACGGATCGTCTGCAAAGCAGAACGGATACGTCTGTCATCGGTAATATTTCCGAATTCATCTTTCGGGACGTTAAAGTCACATCTTATAAATACGCGTTTGCCGTCAATGTTAATATCTTTTAATGTTTTCATTTACCCTGCCTGTTTTATTTTTTAGAAATGTGTATAGCCATATCGACCAAACGACGCGAGTAACCCCACTCATTGTCATACCATGAGAGTACTTTGACCATGTTGCCGCCGATGACCTGAATAGTATCCATGGCAACCACCGTACTCAACTCTTCACCTACAAAATCCTGTGATACTCTATACTCTTCATCGATCCCGAGAATGTCTTTATGTGACCCTTCAGAAGCTGTTTTAAATGCTGCTTTCACCTCTTCAAGTGTTGTCTCTTTGGAAAGTGTTACGGTAAGATCGACCATGGAAACATCCGGTGTCGGCACTCTCAGTGCCTGACCGTTCAACTTACCTGCAAGTTCGGGAAGTACTTTGGCAATGGCCTTTGCCGCACCCGTTGTAGTAGGGACAATGTTGACTGCACCGGATCTTCCTTTTCTCGGATCTTTCTTATGCTTCGTATCCAGGATCGGCTGAGAAGCAGTATAAGAGTGGATCGTTGTCATTAAACCGTTCTCAATACCAAAAACATCATTGAGTACTTTTGCCACAGGTGCCAGACCGTTCGTGGTACATGAAGCATTTGAAACGACAGATTCTCCGGCATATTGCTCTTCATTGGCACCTATGACGAAGGTTGCCGTGTCATCTTTTGCAGGGGCTGAGAAAAGTACTTTTTTCACACCGTTGTCCAGGTAAGGCTGTACAGCCTCGGCAGTAAGGAAGGCACCCGTACACTCAAGTACGATCTCTGCACCCGTAGAAGCAAAATCGATCTTGGAGAGTTCACGCTCTGCAAAGATCTTTGCTTTGGTATCGGCAATATTCAGGTAACCCTCTTTGACGGAAACATCATTACGTCTACCGTGCACAGAGTCGTATTTGAGGTTATATTCAATCATTTCATCTGTACCGCTTGCATTGACGGCAACAAGCTCGATGTCATCTCTGTCTGCAATAATACGTGTGACACATCTACCGATTCTACCTAAACCATTGATCGCTACTTTTACAGCCATATTCTATCCTTAGAGTTATTATGCTAAAATTACGTAATTTTACAGTAAATGAGGTTAGCATTTGGTTAATCAGTCCAAGCCTAAAGTTGCCATTTTCGGGGGGAGTTTCGACCCGCCCCATAAAGCACATCAAGCAATTGTGCAAAGTGCAGTCGAAAACCTGGATATTGACAAACTCATTGTGGTCCCTGCCTACCTGAACCCTTTTAAATCCTCTTCACTTGCCAGTGCCGAGCAGCGTTTAGCATGGTGTCATACACTTTTTGATGCGATACCCCGTGTAAGCGTTGATGATTATGAGATCAAAAAAGGTAAAAGTATACGTACTTCACAAACTGTAAAACATTTTAACCAACGCTATGATGTACGCTATCTTATTGTAGGCTCTGACAACCTGTCAACATTGACACAATGGCATGAGTTTGACTGGCTGAACCAACACATTAGCTGGGTGGTATTTACCCGTGAAGGCCATGACTTAATACTTGATGCACTCAGCTCATCGAGAGTCATCGTACTCAATGAAAATGTGAGTTCAACAGAAATAAGAGAAGCACAGACCTTTGGCAAGGTTGACAAAAAAATAGAAAACTCTGTAAAACAGATACTTAAAGGAACCCCCTAATGACCATAGAAGAAAGAATAGAGAACATCGTAAAAACACTTGATGATAAAAAAGCAGAAGAGATAGAAGTCTTCAACCTTGATGATGCGGACTACATTGCAGACCGTGTTGTCATTGCAAACTCATTGAACCTCAAACACACACAGGCACTTTTCACACATTTGAAAGAAGAGTTAAAGCCGCTTGGTGAAACATTTATGCACGCTGATGCAAGTGACGAATGGGTTGTAGCAGACCTGGGAGACATTCTTGTACATATTATGATCCCTGAATACAGACAGCGTTATTCACTGGAAATATTTTTAAGTGAATTGGTGGAAAATCAAAAGAAAAACAAAGATATTGACCCTGCGTAAAGCATAGGTAACATCGCAGGGGTGGGGTTTCCCACCTTTCGCACTCCCTTATAACACTAAAATAGCTGTCTCCAGATATCTTCATAACGCGATCCGCCAAGAAGTGAAAACAGTACAAACAGTACCGGGACAAGCAGCGGAGAGAAGATCACCCACCATACATAACGGTCACGTAACATATAGTAGACAATACCGCCCCAGGAAAAAAATCCTAACACAATATTTGCCATTTTTAAGGGGAAGATAGCAACTGAGACGCGAAAACCGACCCATAAGATATAAAGCATGACAACAAAACTCCCCAATGTGATGAAAAGTTTTTTTAAATCTCTGTTTTTTCTGTATGCAAGAAACGCCATAACAAATGTGACAAGGATCGCTATCGTGATCAATGCTTTCATTTTTACCCTTTATAGTTTATTGACAACCTGTTATAGTTTATTGACAACCTGAATACCAAGTATATCCAAACCTTGTTTAATGGTTTTTGCCGTCAAATCAGCCAAAAGAAGTCGTGACATTTTTGTCTCTTCCTCCACACCCTCTTTCAGCATAGGATTCTGCTCGTAAAAACGCATGAAAAGTGTTGCCAGTTCATACAGATACGTGGTGATCTGATTGGGAGAAGCATCTTCTGCTGCGCGTTCAAGCACATCTTCAAAACGCAGGAGCATGACTGCCAAACGGTGTTCAAGTGCATCACCAATGATGATCTTCCCTCTAAGTTCTCCGTCGAAACGTCTGAAGATAGACTGGATTCTTGCATAGGCATACTGCATATAGAGAGAAGTATTTCCGTCAAAAGACAACATTTTGTCCCAGTTGAAAATATAGTTCGATTCACGGTTGATGGCCAGGTCAGCATACTTTACTGCACCAATTCCGATGATCTTCGCCAAAGCTTCCACTTCTTCTTCCGAATAGCTCTCTTTGTCTTTAATGGCTGCTTTGGCTTTCACTACCGCTTCATCCAAAAGGTCAATAAGCTTCACGGTTCCACCGTCACGTGTTTTAAACGGTTTACCGCCCTTGTCCATCATGGTACCAAAGGCAATGTGTTCAAGTTTGACATCTTCGGGGACAAAGCCTGCCTCTTTCGCCACTTTAAAGACTTGTTTAAAGTGTCCGCCCTGTCTGGCATCGACCACATAAGAGATACGCTTTGCACCCAATACATTGGCTCTGAAACGAAGTGCTGCAAGGTCAGTGGTGGCATACAGGTACCCGCCGTCACCTTTTTGTACGATGACAGGAATTTCATCGCCTTCAAGGAAGACACATTGTGCACCGTCACTCTCCTGCAAAACACCTTTGCTGTCAAGGTCGGAAATGACAGAAGCCAGGTCATCATTGTAAAAACTCTCTGCACGCACATCATCACGTGTTAAATTCACGTTGAGTTTTTCATACACCTCTTCACAATGTCCCAGAGAGATGTCAATGAACTTTTGCCAGAGATTCAGACAATGGGTATCTCCGGACTGTATTTTCACCACATACTCTCTGGCTTTGTCGGCAAAATCTGCATTGGCATCAAAACGTCCTTTGGCATCTTTGTAGAACTGCTCCAGGTCTTTCAGAGAGACAGAACCGTCTTCATCCTGCTCTTCAAGGTAGGCAATGAGCATACCAAACTGTGTTCCCCAGTCTCCAATGTGGTTCTGACGGATCACCTCATCACCAAGGAATGTCAAGAGGTTGGCAAGAGTGTCTCCAATGATGGTAGAACGTAAATGCCCCACGTGCATCTGCTTTGCCATATTGGGACCGGAGTAATCTACGACTACTTTAATGGGATTCTCTTTTCTTTGAATATTGAGTCTCTCATCCTGTTCTGCCACATCACACTGTGCTGCGATCCATAGTGGGTTCAACCAGATATTGATGAATCCGGGTCCTGCAATTTCTGTTTTGGCAATAATCCCGCTGTGGTCAAGATTTTCTATGATGTTAGCGGCTATTTCTCTTGGATTTTTTCCCAGTTTTTTAGAAAGAGCCATCGCACCGTTGAACTGATAGTCACCGAACTCCGGTTTTGTCGCTTCTGAAACGGCCAAAGGTGTTTCGTTGATCTCTGCTTTTTTAAAAGCATCTTGTATTGCCAGGTTAATTGATTGTTTTAATTTCATGTGTGTTCCGTATATGAATGGAATAGGTGTAGTAACAGCAGGGCTGTCAGAAGGGCTAAACGTTCAGCAATAGTGCTGAACGCTATAGGTATTACGCTTTTGTCTCTTCTTTGATCTCTGCGATCTCTTCTTTTACGTCTGTTTTGATCTCAGCGACTTTCTCTTCGATCTTCGCTTCTTCTTTTTTTGCTACTTCAACGACTTCTTCTTCATCTTCTTTGATGGCTTTCTTAAAGTCTTTGATCCCTTTACCCATACCTTTTGCAAGATCAGGAATTTTTTTCGCTCCGAAAAGTAGTACAACGATCGCAAGTACGATCAATAGTTCTGGCATAG
>JALSUP010000078.1 GCA_027071315.1 Sulfurovum sp. | reverse complement strand
AAAAATACAGAGAATTTTATGACAATGTTAAGCAATAGTCCTCAAAGGGTTTCTAACTATTTTAAGCATGAAAAAATTGCTTATGCGGCGGTATCTTGATTTGACTGTTTAGTTAGTGCCGTAATAGATGACATAGCGATCAGGACATATGCCCTCAAACTCGGTGGCGGGATCCGTATGAATATTTTGACTGATACCGATATGATGATCGGCGGATCTTATGTCTACTCCAAAGTGAACAGTGATTACCATACACCACAGCCTTTGGTCTCTACTGACCCTGTCGACAGGGCCCTGGACTATGTCTTTAACAGCAATAATCACTTCAGTACCTATGAGTTCTCAAGTTCTATCGGTTATCATCCGACGATCAATGAATACAAACCGTATGTACGTGCGGATATCCGATATTTTGATACCAGTATCGATGATCCTTATGCAAGTATTTCTGATACAAGTTCCACCATCTCAAAGCTGAAGGCGGGAGTGATCACTCCGACTGTCACCTCGATCGTTGATCTCCCTCTCAAACTGGAGTTCTATGCTTCTGATGTGTTGATTTCCGGTGACATGAGAGATGCGTTGGACTCAGATAATTTTTATGTTCTAGGTACCACTTTTCACCTGGGCACCACTACTTTAAATAAGTATGTCAGTGAAGTTACGTTTGATGTCAATATCGTCAGAGGTGACAATATAACTGGATTTAACTTTGGGCTTGGATTCAGCTTTTAATGCATAAAAGGTGGGAGGTTTCACCTTTTCTAAAGCCTAATCCACAAGCCGCATAAGAAACACCTGCCTGATAGATTGACCTTCTGATCGGGCAATGATCCATAAAACTGGGCACAGTATAGAACATCTTATAGATCAAATCCATAAACACACCTTTACTTATGTAAATTACAAATAGGGTTATTATGTTAACAACATGCTCCACAAACTTAGATATATAATCTAAAATTTATAGTTAAATGTTAATATAGTAACATTTAACTTACATATATTGGATTAAATACTATGAATTTAACACTTATGACAGACAGTGAAATACTAAAACAGATTGCTTTACGTGCCAGAGATGCACGTATTGAGCTTGACTTGAGACAAAGTGACTTGAGTGAACGATCTGCTGTGCCTTTAAGTGCAGTAAGAGTTTTTGAACGTAGCGGTACTATTTCGTTTGTCTATTTGGTGAAAATACTGCGTGTACTTTCTCGCTTGGATGAACTGGCGTGCCTGTTTAAAAGTACAGAAATGACTGACCTGAGAGCGGTACTGAAAGAGCAAAAGCCGTCTCGTAAGCGGGTGCGCAAATGAAAACAGCCATAGGGTGCAATGTGACACTGCAAAAGAGATAGGTCTGAGTAGGAAAAAAATAGATGAAATCAGGAAGAATTTTAAAATCTTTGATTGATTTGATTGGTGCTGTGGGGACACAGCATCCTACGGATGCCAAATATTATATTGTAAACCTATTTAACAACATGCCCCACAAATTTCGACATATTATCTAAATTATAATATGCTGTATTTAAGTGTACATGGTACTTTATTAAATAGTGGGTATCAATTAAGGGTATCAATCTACTTTAATTCGTACCGGTTTTACGATTTTGTACCCAAACTACGTTCCAACTTCTCAAAAGCCTCTAAACGTTTCACTTTACTCATTTTCTGAAGATTAAGCATTTTCCACTTTACTGATGGAAGCTGATCAATATTTTTAAACGGTAACAGACCCCAGTCAGGATCTCCTTTTTTGAACCCAAGTAAAAATGCTTTATGGTTCTGCGTTAATTTCTGATGCAGGAGTTTTATCAGTTCTTTTCTTGTCTCTGTCAAAAGTGCTAACTCTATAGGTTCTGTAGTCATACCTACAAACTGTTCTTCAAAGATATGGCTAATATCTATGAGGTTAGGCTGTAGTAGTTTGGAGATAGGTTGACTAGAGCTGATGAGATAAACAATAAACACATCCATGAGTGAGTCACTAATGCCTTCATTGTCAAGTAATCCTCTTACATCAAAAAAATCTCTTGGATGCTGACGGTCAAGTGTAGCACATATTTTTCCTGCATAGAGATCATCATGATGCACTACCAATGTCTCTGCAAAACCAAACGCTTCTTCAACTGAAGGGCTGACCATTTCTACAGTTGGCTCTTTAACCGTTCCTCTCATAACAGGGGAGGTCTCTATTTTGATACGTACACCATCTTTTTCAACTTGCAGTTTAGAAAGTGTACTGTCACCTCTTTGTTCCAGTCTATATACTTTTGAACTTCTCAGGCTTTTTTCAATCTCTTCTGCAATTCTCTCAAGTGATTCCGCAATATGCTTTAGACTGCTTGTTCTGTCTTCAACTGGCAAATACATCAAGTCAATATCTACAGAGAGTCTGGGCATGTCTCTAACAAACATATTGATAGCTGTCCCACCTTTGAGTGCAAAGCACTCTTCATTGTTGATATATGGTAATACTTCTAAAAGTAGCTGAACCTGTTTGTAGTAAATATTTGAACTGTCAGGCATTAAATTCCTTTGGTACGGTGATCATATAGGTTTTATTATAGTTTCCGTCTTTTACTATCTGTAGTTTGCCTGCCCCTAGCTCTAACTCTTTACTGATATGTTTAGCCCAGGGAAAGTTATAATAGTTGGCGAAGAAGAGAAATAATCGTTTTATTTTTCTACTGTTACAGTTTTGAAGTAACTCATTTAGCACCCTTGGACTTAATGTTGTCAATCCTTCAAATATCTCTGCAACAAACTGAAAAGTGATTCCTTCGTCGGCTATCTGATAGAGAAGTTCAAGTATGGCTCTTTCAGGAGAAGAGACAGTAATCTGCCAATCTCGTATGGATGTATTCTCTTTTTTTAATCCCAAATCTCCAAAGAGAGGTTTTTTGTGAAAGATGAATGGTAGTGATCCTATCTGTTTAACCCAAGCAGGAGGTTTTCCCTTTCCATACAGAGCGATGGTCTTCTCTCCTCCTATAGGGAGATAGTGTGCATATCCCAATATATTCAGTGCAGAAAGACCTCCCACATGAAAAGGCAGTTCTGCAAGTTTCTGCAGTCCCAGTACTGCCCCTTTCCACTCCAGTATGGATGCAGGTCTTATGTATGCTCCTCTTCCAAGTTTTGCAAGCCATCCATTTTTTGCATACATATAAAGTAATTGTGAAGAGTATCCATTGGCAGTAAGCCATGTACTTGGTGCAACGACACCTTCGGGTAACAATTGATATAGTTGTTTTAATTTTAACTTTTTTTCTAAACTCATAGTTTATATTCTATCACATTTTAGAACAAATTACACTATTTTAGTTCTAAATAATTAAAATAACTAAAGTATTAATTTATATATTTGTATATTTTAGAACTAAATAGGGAGATTGATACCCATGGTCATATATCCACCGTCAAAACAAAATCTTATATATATTATGCGATGGGAGATCCCACCCTAAGGATGCCAAATATTATATTGTAAACCTATTTAACAACATGCCCCACAAATTTCGACATATTGTCCAATATCTTCCCGCCTTTTCTAAAGCCTAAGCCACAAGCCTCATAGGCGTAAAATACACCTGCCTGATAACATTGACCTTCAGCATCTGTTGGAAGCTCTGTATAGGCTTGGTAGACCATTTTGTGGCTGTCGTAGTCACCTTCAACTGACTCTACCTTGTGATTGTTCTCATTGATGATGGTGACGGAACCGCCTTCTCTTCCGAAGATGGGTTTTTCTACCTGTTTTTGGGCATCGAGAGGTTCAAAGGATGTTTCGAGGAGCAGGGGATGGTTGGGGTAGAGGTCCCATAGTACTTTTAACAATCCTTTGCTTTGGAAGAGCAGGGTGTAGGCAGGGTTGAAAATGATGGCTTTCTGGTTTTTGATGATGTGACTCAGGAGCATGGCAAGGTCAGACTCTTCCAGGGCAATGTCTTCCCAGGGGATCAGTTTGAACCAGAGTTCATAGTTGACATCATTGTAGAAAATACCCTCTTCAGCAGAGAATTCAATGTCGTCAATGTAGGCAAACTCGGTGTTGAAACCGGCTTCTGTTGCAATATGCTGGAGTAGTCTGACAGTATTTTCCTCTTCAGAGTTTCCTCGTACAGAAGTGAAGAGGAAATTCCAGCCGTCATAACGCTCTTCGAAAGTGGACACATCTTCTTCCAATGTGACCAGTCTTTTAAAGTTGTCAACTAGGGATTCATAGAGTGCATTGAACTGACTCTCTTCTTCCAGACCGTTCTGCTTGAGCATGGCCCATTGTACAATGGCTGTTTCAAAGAGAGCAGTCGGAGTGTCGGCATTGAACTCTAAAAGTTTGATGGCTTTACCGTCAATACCGCCTGCAAGATCAAAACGTCCGTAGAGGTGCCAGTGGACATCATTTTCCCAGGACTCTTTGATGGCATCGATTAAATTAAAGGGAATACCGATCTCATGAAAGAGATTATTCTCTACCACATGTTCTGCGGCTTCCACATACATATCGTAGAGGGTATTGGTCGCTTCATAGTAGGCTTCTGCTTCCGCTTCGGAGATGACCACAAGTTCATTTGAAATGTAAGAAGTCTCATCTGTATCTGTGTGCCATACAAAGCCGAGAGATTCCAAATAATCAGTGTCGAGGGCTTTTGTTTTTTGTAAACTTAACATGCTTCACCCTCCAAAGAATCCACCTTTTTTTCCAGAGCTTTTTTTGTTTCCAAAGAACCCTGAACGCTTACTTGTACTTTTTGCTCTGGATTTAGAAAAACTTTTTTGAGATCTTGAGTAGGTAGAAGGAGATTTGTACCCGGCTTTACGGTTGTTCTGATAGTTCTGGTTTCCAAAGAGTTTGTTACCAATGTAAGAACCTATCATCGCTCCGGCAATACTGGAAAGGAGAACAGAACCCAGTCCCATACCTTGTGAGACTTCAGGGTTTTGCTGTGTGAGAGGAGAAGTACCGTTGTCTATTTTCGCTTCTTCCTCTTTGACGAGTTTGTCCATCTCCTCTTTTGTCAAGACACGCTCTACACCGTCAAGCTGCTTTAGTACAATGCGTGTTTCATCTGCAGGAAATTCATCTTTAATCTTGTATTTACCCGGTGCTGTCTCTTCAATGATGACAAAGGCACCTTTGGCCTGCTGCTGTGTTTGTTGTGTTCTGTTTTCACATCCTGTCATACCTGTGACAAGCAATGCACCCAAGCCGGTTGCCGCCGTGATAGTGGAGAGTTTTTTAATATATTTCATACCTGGTCCCTAAAGAAAAATTTTCACTAATCATAGCAAAATTATCCTATAGGGCACCTCCAATAATAGGTAATACCCACAACATCTCTAGCTTTAGTCTAGGCTAGGCACTCTTTTGAAAGCCTAGCCTTAGCTAAGGTGAAAAAGAGTAACGACGCATAGGCGAAAGCTAGAGATGCCCGCAGGGTGGACTTTGCAAACGCAATCTTGCACAAGATATTTACTTCGTCTTAGCTATGGCTAGGACTCATAAATCTCTTGCACAATCTTACATTTGCAAAGCCCATTTTGGATATCACCTATTATTGGAGGTGCCCTATATTTATAGAGTGAGTTGAGGAGGGTAGTGTCGTAAGAGAAAGTATAAAGTAGACAAAGAGGGAAGAGTCTCTTTGTCTGAAAAGGAGGATTAAGCTTAATCTATTAGCTTATTAATCCATTTGCTTTCTTAGGAAAGTAGGAACGTCTAAAATATCTTCATGGTCTGAGTAGTCTCCACCCATGACCATTTTACCTGCCCCTCTAAGGGTGTGGATAGTGGTTGCACTGGCATCGGGAAGTGTTGCCTGCTTTCTTACCGTCGGCTCAGCAATGGCATTTTTGTCTTCAAAACCTGTGGCCACGATAGTGATACGTACTTCGTCAATATCCATATTTTCATTGGTAGTCGTACCGAAGATCACAGAGGCATCTTCATCTGCAGACTCTTCAACAATGTTCATAGCTTCACCGATCTCCATAATAGGATAATCCGGGTGAATGTCAAAGTGTACAAGTACACCCATCGCACCGTCAATAGAGATGTTGTCAAGCAATGGAGACTCAATAGCTGCTTTGGCTGCATCATAGGCTGCATTGGTTCCTGTACTGTAACCGGCACCCATAAGTGCAAGTCCTCTGTGACCCATAACAGTTTTCACATCGGCAAAGTCAAGGTTTATGTCATTCTCTCCGTGAGAAAGAATGACTTTTGAAATACCGCCAACAGCTTGAGCTAGAATATCATCGACCATTCTGAAACTCTCTTTAATACCAAGGTTCTTCTCAACAATAGAAAGAAGCTTTTCATTGGGTACCACAATAATAGAGTCAGATTCACGTTTAAGTTCTTCTAAACCCTCTTTTGCCAATTTTGTTCTTTTTCTACCTTCAAATTTAAAAGGAGAAGTCACAATAGAAACAGTCAATGCCCCGATCTCTTTTGCCGCCTGGGCAATAATAGGTGCAGCACCTGTACCTGTACCACCGCCAAGACCGGCAGAGATAAAGACAATGTCAGAACCTTCAAGCATTGATTTAATGTCTTCAAAACTCTCTAATGCCGCTTCTCTCCCTTTGTCCGGAACCATTCCTGCTCCAAGACCTCTGGTTGCATTCATACCAAGCTGCATTTTAAAGGGTGCCAATGATGAATCTAATGCTTGAGCATCTGTGTTTGCGACAATAAGGTCAATACTGTTAATACCTTCCTGTATCATGTGGTTGATCATGTTTCCACCACCGCCACCTACACCAATTGCTTTGATCTTTGCACCATTTGTATGACATCTTGCTTCAACGATGTCTATTTCGAACTCTTCCATTTCTTCCTCCTGTTATGTGTTAAATTTGAATACGCTAAAAAAGCTGCTTTGCCCAGTTGGCCAACTTTTTAAACGGATTACCACTACTTTCATTGCCAAGATCTGGCAGCTCATCAAATATGATTGAATCTTCTGCCTCCTTTGGCGTTGGTTTTGCTTTTGGTCTCTTCTCTATACGTTCTTCTTTTACAGGCTGAGTCGCACGACCAAGGTCTATGTCTGTCAGGTCGTCTGTCTGTGAATCTTTGGAGTGCAGCAACTCTTGCTGGAAATTGATCTCATACTGTGTATGCTCTCCGGCTCTGTAAAGCACAAGACCGACAACAGTAGAACATGCCGGATCCTTCAGCTCATCAAAAAGACCTTCTATTTCACGTGGGTAGGCAATACGTACAGGCATACCGGAAAAGATAGACTGTGCAAGCTCTCTCATACCTTTGAGCTTAGTCATACCACCTGTCAGAATAACACCTGCACCGATCTGCTCTTTTAGGGCAGATTTTTCAAGTGATTTTGCAAGTATCATGAGTGCCTCTTCTACACGAGAGAAGATGACAGAATGGACGATCTCCAAAGAGACACCATTACGGTTGTTCTCGTCGCCTATAATAGGCAGCTCAATGACTTCATTGGAAGTCTCTATGAGGTTACCATGACGTATTTTGACATTTTCTGCTATTTGCAATGGTGTATGTAAAGCCATTGAGAGGTCATTGGTAATATGGTTTGAACCCACACCAAGGAAATCATTGTAACGAATGGAGTTGCCTGTATGTACCACAAGGTTGGATGTTTGTCCGCCAAGGTCAATGACCGTCACCCCGAGTTCTTTTTCATCTTCATCCATAGTGGCTATGGCGGAAGCGTACCCGCTGAGTACAATGCCGTCTATTTCGACACCGGCAGAACGTACGGCTTTTTTAAGGTTTGAAAGATTTGACTTCTGGGTCATGATGATGTTGACATCGACTTCCAGACGGGAAGCATTCATGCCGAAAGGATCTTCTATATAGTCCTGGTCGTCGACTCTGAAGTTATAAGGGAGTACATGAATGACTTCATATTCATTGGGAACGTTGGCATTGTAGAGTGCTGTTGTCATGACACGGGTGATCTCTTTAATGGAGATGTCTTTATGCGGGATGTTGACAATACCCGTAGAGTTCAAACTCTTTGCATACGCATTGGAGATGGAAACTGTTGCCGAAGTAATATTGCTGCCCGCAATACGTTTTGCATCATTGATCGCTTTTTTGATTGATTTGGATGAGAGTTCAATGTTGGTGATGGCACCTTTTTTGATGCCCTGGGACTTGGCGATACCGTGTCCCTGTACTTGAATTTTACCGTTGTCAATTTCAGCTATGATAGCACATATTTTTGTGGAGCCGATATCTATCGCTAAAATTGTATCACTCAATTTGTGAGTCCTTCCATGTAAACTTCTGTAGGGTATTTCTTGTCTAAAGCCTTGATAAGGTTGGCTTCAAATATGTTTTGTTTTACCTGATTGACAGTTCCTTTTAAAAGGTCACTCTCATTCTTGTCCATTGGCAGAAACTTCTGCTCAATAATATTATAAACTATCACTTTATCTAATACGCTAATAATACCCTTTTCTTTTGTAGATGTAAAGAGTTTTTGTAAAAATTGTAAACTTTCTTGTAAATTCAATGATTTTAAGTTGTCACGTGTCTGCAATGAAACAAAATCAGAGACATCAGCATTGTCTGCAGAGATGTTTTTCAGTGTTGAATCAGCAAGTTTTAAAAGTGCCTCTTTTTTTGCATGTACCGTATAGAGTCGGCTGACTTCTTCTTTGGCTTCTTCAAATGTTTTGACTCTCGGTTCGGTAATAGAAACGATCTTTACCGTCGCATATTTGTCACCGACGACTTTTGGCTTAAGAATATCGTTCAGGTTCTTTTGCTGGATCTCATCCCAGATCTCTTTTGTCAACACGGCATCGTTCAATCCGAGTGTACGTGTTTCTGTACTTTCCGTTTTGCCTTTTTTAAAAGCAATATAATCTTTCTGTGCCGCTTTTTTTGTTTTTTTGACTTTCAGGTCAGCAGTGACCTTCTCTTTGGCATCTTCAAGTGACAACTGCTTTCCCTCTGCATCTGTGTAGTTGAAAGAGTTTGTATTGTAAAAGGTTTTGATCTCTTCGTCACTGACTGCTGTGGCATCACTCTTTGTCCAGAGCAGCGCAAGTTCATACATTTTGGCTGTCATGAACTTCTCTTTCTGTGACTCCCAGAATGTTTTGAGCTTACTCTCGTCAACGCTTACGTTCACGTCTGAGCTGCTGAGTACTTTGTAGGCGATCTTATCTGCCACATTCATGGCTGCTGCAATGGTGTCAATCTCCAGAGGAAGAGGATCGACCTGTAAAAGTGCGAGGGTCTTTGTAATGGTCAGCTCTTCTTTAAGCTGTGCTTCGAACTCTCTGGCTTTCATTCTTCTGGCATTCAGGAAACCGGTGTAGATCTCTTTGTTGAACATACCGTCTTTTTGAAAAGAGGGAATGCTTTCAAGTGTCTTGGCAATTTCCGCATCTGAAACAATAATACCAGCATCTTTGGCAAAGTTCAACAGTTTTGCCTGTGTGTTGATACGTGAGAATGCCTGTTGGACAAGACCCATCTCTTTGGCTTTCTTGTCATCAAGCTGTCCCTGCATTTTTGCATTGACCTGACCGTAAATATCAGAGTAAACCGAATTGAGTTTCGTTTGCGGGATCTCTATGCTCCCCACTTTTGCGACATTTCCTGCTTTTGCTCCAAAGTCATAACTTCCCCAACCCACAAAACCGGCACCAATAAATGCGATGGTCGCTACCCAAATGGTCCATACCAGGTATTTATTGTGCTTCTGCATCCAACTAATCATATTTCATCTGCCTTCAATCTAAAAATTTGTACAATATTTTACCTAAATAACCTTGTGTTCATGACACAGAAGAGGCTCAAATATGATAAATAAAAATACGGCAATGATGCAGCGAGACCTTGAAGTGATCTGGCATCCCTGTACACAGATGAAGGACCATGAAACACTCCCGCTTGTGCCGATCAAGTCCGGTAAGGGTGTCTATCTGTACGATTTTGAAGGTAACAGCTATATTGATGCCGTGAGTTCCTGGTGGGTCAATCTTTTCGGACATGCCAATGAAGCCATCAATGCACGCATAAAAACCCAGCTTGACACTTTGGAGCATGTACTTTTGGCAGGGTTTACACATGAACCGGCCATAGAACTGGCACATAAACTTGTGGCAGTCACTCCCGCAGAACTGAAAAAAGTCTTTTATGTTGACAACGGCTCTTCAGCGGTTGAAGCTGCTCTGAAAATGAGCTATCACTACCACCTCAATGAAGGCAAGCGCAAAGCACTGTTCCTCTCACTGAGCAATTCGTACCATGGTGAGACCATTGGCGCACTCTCTGTGGGTGATGTGGCACTGTACAAAGAGACTTATGCTCCTCTGCTCATTGGCAATATGCAGGTACCTGTACCCAAGGACCAGAGTATAGAAGCTGCCAAAGAAGCCTTAAAAGGATTGGAAGCCGTCTTGGTTGACAAAGCAGATGAAGTGGCAGCACTCATTGTAGAGCCTCTCATACAGGGTGCAGGGGGGATGCATATGTATCATCCAGCGTATTTGAACGGTGCAAGAGTATTGACAAAAAAGTATGATGTGCATCTGATCGCCGATGAAATCATGACAGGTTTTGGACGTACAGGGAAAATGTTCGCTTTTGACCATACGGAGGTTTCTCCGGACTTTATGACACTCTCTAAGGGATTGACCGGAGGGTATTTGCCTCTCTCCGTGGTCATGACAACAGATGAGATCTACAGGGCTTTCTATTGTGATTACAACGAATACAAAGCTTTTTTACATTCACACTCTTACACGGGTAACCCTCTGGCCTGTGCTGCGGCTTTGGCAACCCTGGAGATCTTTGAAACAGAAGATGTCATTGCCAGTAATGAAAAGAAAGCAGCTTACATTAAAAAAGCGACAGAACGTTTTTCTGCTTTTGCTTCCGTCAAAGAGATAAGACAGCAGGGAATGGTCACGGCTATTGAGTTGCAAGGCTGTGATGCCAAAGAACGCATAGGTTTAAAGATTTATGAATATGCTTTAACGCAGGGTGTACTCTTGAGACCGCTTGGAAATGTGATCTATTTTATGCCTCCGTACATCATTACCTATGAAGAGATAGATAAGATGATCGACGTGGCATACCGGGGTATTGAAAAGATCGAAAAGATCAGGCCGTAAAACAGGCCCGATCTAAAAGCGTTTAGCCTTTAAGAAAAGAGAAAAGTCCTTTTTTCTCTTTGTTCAGACGTTCCACATGTGCCACGGCTCTTTGTATGCCAAGCTCTTTGGCTTGAAGGTAGAAGGCAATGGCTTTCTTTTTGTCTTTGTCAATGCCTACGCCGTGCTCATAGAACTGTGCCAAGTCACAAATGGCTTCCGGGTAGTCATCGTTGACTGCCAGACGGTTGATGATGGTAAAAGCTTCAGGCAGATTCTTTTCAAGTATATCTCCTTTGAAGAGGGCTCTTGCAAGTCTGAATTGTGCATACTTGGATTTTGTCGCTGCAGTAATGAGAAGCAGTTGACCCGCTTCTGGACGGTTCTCTTCTTTTAAATCATCTATCTTTTTGAGTATCTCTTCAATATCACTTTCTGTATACCCCTCATTTGCTATTTGTACAAGCCACTGGGTAACGGAGTCAAAAGTCTCTTCAGCAGGATCAACCGTAGGGTACTGCACCTGCATGTTTTTAAATTTCTGATCTATGTAAGTGATGGCTTTGTAGCGTTCCGGTGCTTCATAAGGCTCTTCTTTGTTTTCTTCCGGTTTCTCATTTTGATTTTCTTCTGATGTTTCTGGAAGCGCTTCCTCTCTCTCTTCTTCATTTTCTGATTCAGGAATTTCTTCAGAAATGTCTTGCTCCTGCTCTGCTTCTAGCGCTTCTGCCGTATTTTCTTCCTGCTTCTCTTCAGGGAGTGCGGCGGGTGTCTGGGCAAGCTCAAAAATGTCATCGTCTGTGACCGTTTCCTCTTCTGAATCTACCAAAGGTCTCTCTTCAAATATTTCATCCATGGTGACAGGTGTTTCTTCCGGGCTTTCCGTATTGAAGAAGCTGTCTTCTTCACTGCTCTCAGAGAGTGGCGCTTTGTCTTCCGGCTGTTTCCAAAAGTCATTGTCAGCTTCAATGTCAATGCTGATGTTGTCAGGCATGACCTCGTCAGATTTGATGTTGAGAAGTGAGTCAAAGTTGACGTCACCCTCATCGCCATTTTTACTGTCTGCTTCTACCGCTTTCTCCATGTGTGCGTTATGCATTTTGATCATATCGTCAAGGTCTATGACCGTACGTTCAGCAGGAGCAGGTGCAGAGCTTGTAGGTTCAGCATGAAAAAGGTCAAACTCGGAGACAAGCTCTTTTTCTGACTTGGGTTCTCTTTTTTCCTCTTCTATGCGTGCCTCTTCGAGCTTCTTTTTATGGCGCTGTATCTTTTCACTCTCTTTTTGAAAAGTTCTCTGAAGAATTTCATGGTGAGGCGTTTCAATATATTCGATGATCAAAGACTGTGCTTTGGCATAATTGGTTTCATAGAGGGTAGCAATGATCTCCTGTATTTTGTCATCGGTTTTCAAAAGACCAAGTTTGAGTATTTGCAGTTGGATGGTTTCAATATCGGTCATCGATATCGCAAGGTTGATAATACTTAATCTTTTTTTTGTCTGGTTCATGCATCATATCCTGTGTTACTTTATAAGACAAAAGTATAACAAAACATACTTTACAAAAGTATCAAGAGACCCCAATCGTTTAAGCCATCTTACATTTTAGAACAGAATCGACCATACCTCTTGCCATCTGCTCGGTACCTACGAGTATTTCATAGGCCGGGAACTCTTCATGGAGAATGTCCTGCTCTGCAAAGCGGTCTACTTTAATGACCACTTTGGCTTTGGTGGCCACTTTGGAAAGTACATCACAAATGAGGTGCAGTCTTTCAGCATTGTCAAGTGCCACAATGACAACGGCCGCATCTTTGATGTTGAGAGACTCCAAAATACTTTTATTGGCGGCATTCCCGAAAATAACTGCTTTGCCGTTCTTCTGCCCCTCCTGTACATTATGGATGTTGTTGTCGACCGCAATATGGGAGACGGCACGGTTTTCCAACTTTTGTGCAATTTTTCGTCCTAAACGTCCATAGCCCAAAATGATAATATGGTCTTGCATCGTATGCTGTATCGGAACGGCTGTCTCTACATTTTCACTCTCTCGCAGTATGAGATCTGCCAGAGAAGAGATGTGACGAAGCACAAAGGGTGTCAGGATCATAGAGATAGCGATGGTCACAATGAGTATTTGTGAAGTGGTCGGATCAATAAGGTCTTTGGCCCCTGCCAACTCAAAGACAACCAGACCAAACTCACCCAGCTGAAAAAGTGCCAGGGCGGTTTTGAGTGCCACGCGCTTTGTGGAGGATGTCAATAGCAGGAGATAGATAATAGCGATCTTGATAACGGTAAAGAGCAGCAGCAGACCCAGTATGGTCACATAGTATTTTCCTATGAGCGTAAAATCGATCTGCATACCTACGGTAATGAAAAAGACACCCAGAAGAAGGTCCCTAAAGGGGATGAGGTCGGCTTCTATCTGATGCTTGTAGTGTGTTTCCGCAATGATCATACCGGCGATCAGTGCACCAAGGGAGTAGGAAAAACCCAGTGAATGCGCCAAGGTGGAAGCACCCATCACAATGAAAAGAACAGACCCGATGAAGATTTCGTTTGAATCACTCTTTACGACCTCTTTAAAGAAAGGTTCGAGTATAAATCTTCCGAATGCCCAGAGTGCCAGAAAAAGGATGGCCGCATCCCAAGCTGTTTTGAGGAGCAGCGTCCCCATGGAAATATTGTCTGCGGAGAGTATGGTGATCATGAGAAGGATAGGAACGACCATGATGTCCTGAAAGATGAGTATGCCCAAAGAGCGTTTACCGTACTCTTTGTTTATCTCCCTGTTGGAGTTGAGTATTTTTAAAACAATGGCGGTTGAAGAGAGTGCCAGTGCCGAAGCTATAATGATGGAAGACTGAAAGTCCTGAGCAAAGAGATAATGTGCCAAGAGGTAAAAAACAAGCATACTCAGACCAACCTGTAAACCCCCGTAAAGAAAAACTTCTTTGCGCATTTTGACCAGGTGGCGTATGGAGAACTCCAGACCAATGGTGAACATAAGAAAGACAATACCGAACTCAGCGATGATCTGCAGTTCCTCGGAGTGGGTTGCCCGTGTGAAGTGGAAAATGTAGCTTATGATAATTCCCGTGGCAATGTAGCCAATGATGGTGGGAATGTGGAAACGTACCAGTATGAGGTTTGTCAGGGTTGCAATAAAGAGGGTAAGAACAATGATCTCAAGCATGCGGCTTACCTAGAGGTTGGCACTCAATGCCAAAAGTCTGCATGAATTTTCCAGTATAGAGATCTTTTTTGCCATTTCAATGATATCACGGTCGTAGCAGATGACACCAAAACCTTTAATGAGAAGCAGGTGTGTGTCATTCTTTTCAAAAAACTGGTATATCTCATAGGGGGCACGTTCTATCCAGTCTTCAATATTTTTGGGGTCATAGACCAATACTTCTCCCAGTACTTTTTTACCATAATAGTCTTGGGGTGAGACTTTTCCGTGTTTGAGTGAAAAAGCGGTGGCGTAGGGCGGCATGGTGTAAGAGACGAACTTGGCATTGGGAATGGTTTTGTAAATAAGCTCATGAATATGGGCATCCGTATTGGCAAGACTCCAGCGGTAATCTCGTTTTTGACAGTCAAGTTTCACCAGAGAATCTTCAGTAATTTCATCCAGTATCGTATCGGCAGAGTTGATGATGAAAGAACTCGCAGCGATCCTTGCGGAGATGGAACCATGGTAAACCGAAAAAAAGTTTTTATGAAAAAGTGAAAGAGAAATGTGTTTGATGTCATCAATGAGGTGCTTGTCCATGTGTCTCTGAGCCTTGGTTACGAGATTTTGTATTATTTTGGTATTATAACAGTAAAAACTAGAAACTAGAAATAAAACACTGGTAATGAAAAATCAATGATACATAAGGAAACAAGTGCAAACACCACATATCCCCGTACTTCTGAATGAAGTCTTAGAAAGTTTTTCTGCTGTTCCCGAAGGCTATTTTGCCGACTGTACGCTGGGCTATGCCGGACACAGTTCTGAAATGCTGAAAGCCTACAGCCATTTGAAACACATTGGTATTGACAGAGATGATGAAGCCCTGGCTTTTTCAAAAGAACGTTTAGCCCCTTTTTCAGAACGCAGCACACTCTACAAAGGCACCTTTGCAACAGTCCTGCCTACCCTGGTAGAAGCACCCGTCACAGCACTCCTGGCAGACTTCGGTGTCTCCTCTCTGCAGCTTGACAAGAAAGAACGCGGTTTCTCTTTTACTTCGGAAACACTCGACATGCGTATGGATGCCTCTGCTCCTTTAAGTGCCTATGAA
Source organism: Sulfurovum sp. (assembly GCA_027071315.1). Taxonomy (GTDB): domain Bacteria; phylum Campylobacterota; class Campylobacteria; order Campylobacterales; family Sulfurovaceae; genus Sulfurovum. The sequence continues at coordinate 16,949 of JALSUP010000078.1, read as the reverse complement.
GTGGTCAATGACTATTCACAGGCACAACTGGAGTACATCTTCGACACTTACGGTGAAGTACGCTCTTACAGAAAACTGGCAGGTGCTGTCATACAGGCACGTGCCAAAGAACCCATCAGGAGTGCCAAAGCACTTTCGGAAATCGCCAAAACGGTCATCCCTCCCGGTGGAAAGATCCACCCTGCAACACTGATGTTTCAGGCCATCCGTATAGAAGTGAACAATGAACTCGGAGAGATAGAAGGACTTTTGGATGCTCTGGAAGCCACACATTATGCAGGTGAAGTGGTGTCTCTCATTACCTTTCATTCTTTAGAAGACCGCTTGGTTAAAAACCGTTTTAAGAAGTGGAGTACCGCATGTATCTGTGACCCTCAGGCAATGCGTTGTACCTGTGGAAAAAACCATGCCATTGGGAAAGCGCTGTCTAAAAAGCCTTTGACAGCCAGCAAAGAGGAATTAAAAATCAATCCCCGAAGCCGCTCGGCAAAACTGAGATCGTTCAGATTCAAGTCAGACAGCGGAGCATAGCAGTGGCAGCAAAGAGAAAGAAAAAAGCAGCACCCAACGGCATTACGTTCGGTATGGTCTCTGTGGTTTTGATGTCTATGAGTATTATCCTGATCTTAACGATGATCAAGATCTATTTGAGCAACCAGATCTATTATGAGAGTAAAAAGGTCAATAAGATCCAGAGAGAAGTGGAAGCCCTGAATGCGGAAAATATTATTTTAAAGCAGAATGTTGAAGCATTGAAATTTAAAAACAGGGTGGCAGACACTATTTTTGAGATCTCCGAAACGGATAACGAATGATCAGAAAATTTATTACCTTTGCTGTAGACAAACCCATCATCAACCATATTCTGATGGTCTTTATGCTGGTACTCTCCATTTTTGCCTATCAGGATATTCCCAAAGAGATCTTTCCTCCCTCAACCGTCGACCAGATCAACATTACAGGGGGCTACCCCGGTGCTTCTGCCGATGTACTTGATAAAATGGCGGTTAAAAACATAGAAGATGACCTCAAGACCATCTCTGAAGTCGAAAACATTGATACCGTGATACAAAACGGTTTCTTCAATATTAAAGCCGATGTTAAAATAGGCTCGGACAACCAGCTGGTACTCTCTGATGTCAAAGATGTCATCGCCAATGTCAGACGTGACCTGCCTGCGGATATGGATGAACCCATTGCCAAGATCACAGTACATGATTTCCCTCTTCTGCTTATTGCCATTTCAGGAGATGTGCCTAAAAAAAGGCTTCTGGATGTCGCGGAGATGCTTAAAAGCAAATTGAGTTCCTACAAAGACTTAAGCGGCATTACCATACGCGGTGATGCAGACGATGAAGTACTCATTAAAATAGACAATGAAAAACTCTCTGCCTACGGACTCTCAAAAGAGGCTGTCTACAGAGCCATTTCAGCCTTGAGTTCCATTTTCCCCATAGGTACCATAGAACAGAAGGGCAATCACCTCTACCTCTCTACCATCAATGGTGAAAAAAATGTAGAGGCCCTGGAGTCGACCCTCATTAGCGTTTCCGGAAAACGGGTAAGACTGGGTGACATAGCCCATGTGGCGTTCGGTTTGAGTGAGAGTAATGAAATCTCCCACTTTAACGGTGTGCAGAATATCTCTATTAACATTAACAAAACAAAACAGGGAAATGCCATTGCCCTGAGCAAAGAGATCAAGCAAATGCTTGCTGAGGTACAGAAAGAGTATGATGATGTGATCTTTGAAGCCTATACCGATACCTCCATCTGGATCAAGAACAGATTGAACCTTGTCTCTTCCAACATTCTTTTTGGACTCATTCTGGTCTTTTTGGCACTCTTTATGTCTGTCAATTACAAAATTGCCCTTGTGGTTGCCATCGGTATCCCGGCCTCTTTTATGATCACCCTCATTGCAGCAGATATGATAGGCTACAGCCTTAACATGCTGACACTTCTGGGTGCGTTGATCGCACTGGGAATGCTTGTCGATGAAGCCATTGTGGTCGCAGAAAACATTTACCGGCATATGGAGATGGGAAAATCTCCAAGAGAAGCAGCCATAGACGGTTCGGTAGAAATGTTCCCTGCGGTATTGACAGCCACATTGACAACGGTCTTTGCTTTCCTCCCTCTGCTCATTTTAAGCGGAGAGATGGGTATGTTCATGAAGGTCCTGCCGGTAATGATCTCCATTCTGCTGCTCTCTTCTCTCTTTGAAGCCTTTTATTTTCTGCCCCTTCACTCTAAAGAGTTTTTCTCCATGAAAGACACGAGGTCCGACCATGACCGTTCTGATTTTTGGCAGAAACTGGATGTCAAGTATGAAAAACTGCTGGCGAGACTGCTCAAAAGAAAAAAACGCTCACTCTTTCTTTTGGTGAGCTTTATCATCCTCTCAACTGTTGGAATGCTGGGCTTGACAAAGTTTAAGCTTTTCCCGGAATTTGACTCTACACAAATTTATATGAACGGAAAAGTCGATGTCAATTCCAAACTTGAAGACACAGAAAAGAGAGTCACAGAGATAGAAGAGCGATTACTGGCATACTATAAAGCACATGGAGGCAAGGGAGAAGTCTCTTCCATCACTTCCGTCATTGGTATCTTGTTCAATTCAGACCAGACATTTGAAACGGGAGACAACCTTTTCCATATTTTCATCAACCTGCATGAAAAAGCACCGGAAAACTTTTTTGACCGCTACCTGAATCCTATCTTTTCTCTGGAATATGACGGCTCCGATATGATACGGGAACACAAAGCACAGGAGATCGCAAAAGAGACACAGGATAACGTGGTCAAAGCATTTAAAGAGATGAAACTTCCTTCCGGAGAAAAAGTGTTTTCAGAGATCAACGTCTTTGTACCCCAGACAGGGATCGTCGGACACGACATTGAAATAGGGCTTAATACCCTCGATGAAAAAAAGCAGCTTTCAGCCATTGTGGAACTGAAAAAAGCACTCTCCGGTATTGAAGGTGTGTTCGATGTGACAGACAATGCTACCGAAGGGGTCAAAGAGCTTAAACTGCGTGTCAATGAATATGGTCAAATGTTGGGCTTCTCCGAAGCGTATGTCACCTCTCTTCTCAAAGGCTCTTTCCTTAAAGGGGAGTACGGAAAGATGTTCGATGCCAAAGGGTTGATACGTGTACGTATTGAAGACCCGGACAAAGATGAAAATCTCGATATCCGGTCTGTCAAACTGACAACACCGGACGGAAAAATGGTTGTAAGACTCGATGAGGTCTGTGACTTCTTCTATAAAAAGTCCTATGTCAAGATCTTCAAAGAAGACGGAGACCGTGTCCGTACGGTGATCGCCAGAGTGGAGAGCAAGACCATCTTGGCTACAGAAGTGATGCAAAAGATCAAACCTCTCCTTGAAAAGTTTGAAAAAGAGGGTATTCGCGTCATCATTAAAGGGGAAGAGAAAGAGAACAAACAGATGCAAAAAGAGATGTCTCAGGCAGCACTGATCGCCATTTTCCTCATCTTCATCTCTCTGGTCTGGATGTTCAACTCTCTGGTACTGCCGCTTATTATTGTCTCGACCATACCGCTCTCTATTGTCGGGGCATTGGTAGGAACCTATATGATGGGTATTAACCTTACTATGCCGGGAGTCATGGGGATGATAGGACTGGCAGGGGTCGTCGTCAATGACGGTCTCATTATGCTGAGTTTCATCAAGGGGTCAAAAGACCAGAAAGAGATGAAGGTCAAAGCAGGGCACAGGCTCAGACCTATACTGCTCACTTCCGTCACCACGGTGCTTGGACTCTCCTCCATGATCTTTTTTGCCAGCGGGCAGGCTCTTATCATTCAGCCTATGGCCATATCACTCGGATTCGGTATTGCCTGGGCAACGGTCTTGAACCTCTATTATGTGCCGCTGCTCTATGCGGTCATTTATAAAGTGGAGCCTGTAAAATAAAGGAAGATTAACTATTTTTAGTTATAATATTTTCCTTTAAATATAATAGCAGTAGGAAATAGATGTTAAGTGCCGTAGAGAGAAAAATAGAACAGTTCGTTGCAGAGTTAAATGACAAAGAGGTCACAGCACTTTATGCAAAGTTGCCTCATGGAAAGAGACTGCGTGCCAAACTTATTTTGAAGATCGCAGGCGCTTCCCTGTCTGTCATTAAAACCGCAGCAGTGGTTGAAATGATCCATGCAGCGAGTCTTTTGCACGACGATGTCATAGACGACGCCTACACAAGACGTTCAAAACCTTCTCTCAATGCACTCTACGGTAATAAAACAGCCATTATGCTTGGCGATATTCTTTACTCCAAAGGCTTCTTTGAATTAAACAATATTTCTGCAGACGTGGCAAAGACTGTTTCCAATGCTGTTACCCAGCTCAGTCTGGGTGAACTGAAAGATGTTTCCCTCTCCAACGCATTTAATTTGGACAGAGAAGTCTACCTGGAAATGATCTATCAGAAAACGGCTTCACTCATAGAAGCATCTGCCGGTGCTGCTGCCTTGTTGGCAGGAAAACCAAAAGAGGTCTACATGACTTATGGTCGTAACCTCGGTCTGGGCTTTCAAATGATCGATGACATTTTAGACATCACTTCAGATGCTGAAACACTTGGGAAACCGGCCCTGCATGATTTTGTAGAAGGGAAGACAACGCTTCCTTACATTTACCTGTATGAAGTATTGAATGCCCAAGAGAAAGAGAAACTCGAAGCACTTCACGGAAAAGTACTCTCCAAAGAAGAGCAGACATGGATCCTCGGACAGATGAAAGCACATAAAATTGTTGAAAAGTCCTACATGGAAGCCAAAGTACTCATAGATGAAGCCATTGCGCTCATGGATGCCCACGGTGAACCTTCTCTGTCAGGCATTGCCAGAGAGATGATAGAGAGGGATTTTTAATGTATTATCAAGTTATTAGTTTTTCACACAAAACCTGCGAACAGGCCATGCGTGAAAAGCTGGCATTTGCATCAGACGAAGAGAAAAAAGTATTTTTAGACCAGTTGACAGGTTTTGAATTCGTACATGAAGCGTTTGTTGTCTCTACCTGTAACCGTGTGGACATTGTCATGGCAACAAGAGACAACTTTTCCTCTTACCATGCCGTACTGGGACTCATTTCCCAAAAGAGTGAGATCAATTTTTACGAAATTAAGTCCACCGCAAAACGTGTAGACGATGAAGAGGCCGTTGAGCACATCTTCTCTGTGGTCTCTTCTCTTGACTCTCTTGTTATCGGTGAGTCTCAAATTACCGGACAGGTGAAAGATGCGTTCAAGTTCTCTTTTCAGAACGGTACAGCAGGACGCAAACTTAACCGTGTACTCTCGTATGGTATCAAATGTGCCGCAGAGGTACGAAATGCGACCAACATTTCCCAAAATCCTATCTCCATTGCTTCCGTAGCCGTCTCTCAGGCACATAAGATCCTGGGTGACAATATGCAGGGTATGATGGCCATTGTGGTCGGTGCGGGTGATATGGGCATTTTGGCAGCGAAACATTTGCTTAGGGTCGGCTGTGATGTCGTACTCATAGGACGTAACCTTGAAAAGACACAGGAAGCAGCAGATGCACTGGGTGAAAATGTCAAAGCGGACACCATCGATACTTTGCCCAAATACATTAACCGCTACAGACTGCTCTTTTCTGCCACCTCTTCCCCCGAGCCTGTGATCACCCGTGACTTAATAGAGAATGAAACACTTCCGCGACACTGGTTCGATATGGCGATCCCCCGTGATATTGACGATATGGATATTGAAAAATTACAGCTTTTCCGTATTGACGATCTGCGCAGTATTTCCAATGACAACCATGCCTTGCGTGAAGAGCAGGCAGTGAGAGCCAATGAAATTGTACAGAACTACAAAGAGGAGTACTTCTCCTGGCTGAGAGCACTCTCTGTGGAGCCTGTCATTAAGCAGATGCGTACAGATGCGGCGGCTTCTATTGAAAAAGAGATGCAGCGTGCCATTAAAAAAGGCTTCGTCCCTGCCGAATATGAAGACAATATGAGAAAAATGGCCATGCAAATGTTCAACCGTTTTCTGCATGACCCGACACAAAACCTCAGACGCTCTTCAACAGCCAAAGAGAATGCAAACTGCATTGAGTCATTTAAACAAATGTTTGAGATCGATACCGATATGATCGATGCCAAACAGTATAAGAACGACCACCACACCAAAGGATACAACGCGTGAGATTTTCAAGATTACTGGTCCCAACGACCAAAGAGACCCCAAATGATGCAACCCTAGCAAGTCATATCTACCTTATACGTGGAGGATTCATACAATCTGTCGGCGGTTCCGGACTCTACAACTTTTTACCACTTGGTAAAAAAGTACTGGACAAAGTACGTGCTGTCGTAAAAGATGAACTCGACAAAGCCGGATGCCAGGAAGTCTCTTTGAGTTTTGTAACGCCTGCTTCCCTCTGGCAGGAGAGTGGCCGTTTTGAAAAGTACGGGAAAGAACTTTTACGTTTTAAAGACAGAAAGAACAATGACTTCATTCTCGGGCCAACACATGAAGAGATGATGGTCAACCTTGTGAGACAAACCGTGAAGTCTTACAAGCAGCTTCCTTTAAACCTTTACCAGATAAACCTCAAGTTCCGTGATGAGATCAGACCACGTTTTGGCTTGATGCGCGGACGTGAATTTCTGATGAAAGACGGTTACAGTTTCCATGCCTCAGAAGAAGATATGAAACGTGAATTCGACCTTATGGAAGAGACATATAAAAAGATCTTTACAAGACTTGGACTGGCCTTCAGAGTGGTCGATGCAGACTCCGGTGCCATCGGCGGTTCAGGTTCCAAAGAGTTCATGGTACTGGCAGATTCCGGAGAAGATACCATTGTGGTCTGTGATGCCTGTGATTACGGTGCCAACATTGAGGCAGCGGTTTGTCAAGAAAAAGAATTTACCACTGATACAAAGACACAGGTTATCACCATGAAGGCACTTTACGATGAATGTATCAGCGAAATAGTGACATTTGTACTGCCGGAGTCAGAAGTACTGGAAGAGGTCAAAGCCTGCAATGCTGTCAAAGCAAATGATCTGGTTGATGTTGAAAGTCCCGCTGATGCTGACAGACATGTGATCGATAATACTTTAAAAGAGTGTACGGAATATGTCAACCCTGAATATGCTGATATTTCAGCCGTGCAGGAAGGTGATGCCTGTATCCATTGTGGGGCAGAACTGCGTTACACCAAAGGGATCGAAGCCGGGCACATATTCCAACTGGGTACTCAGTACTCCGAACCTCTGGGTGCGACCTTCCTTGATGAGAACGGAAAAGCACAGCCGATGGTCATGGGGACCTACGGTATCGGTGTTTCTCGTCTGCTTGCAGGTATTATTGAACAGCACCATGATGAAAAAGGATGCGTCTGGACGAAAGAGTCTGCACCATTTGACCTGCATATTCTTGTCTCCAACATTAAGGATGAAGCACAGGTAGCTTTAGGTGAAAAACTCTATGAGCAAATGAAAGCCAAAGGAGTCGATGTCCTTTTAGATGACAGAAAAGACCGTTTTGGTGCCAAAATGAAAGACTATGAACTGTTGGGTATACCACATGCAGTGGTCATTGGTAAAAAACTTTCAGACGATCTGGTTGAGTTTGTCACACGTGAAGGCATGGTTAAAGAGGAAGTTTCCTCTTCTGCCATTGAAGCACTTTTAAATGAGAGGTTTTAAGCCATGTTCTTAGCCATTCCCTTTTTTCTTTTGGAGCTGTATCTGTCTTTAAAGACCGGAGAGAGCATAGGCTTTTTCTGGTCTGTTATCTGGATCGTTTCATCGGCTGTGCTGGGTATGATCTTGTTACAGAATTCACCGCATGCCATTATGGGGCAGATGCAGTCGGTACAGAGAGGGAAGTTAAACCTCAAAAAGTTCCAGGATGCAAGTATGGCCTACTTTATTGGGTCTATTTTACTCATTGTTCCCGGTGTATTGAGTGATCTTATGGGTGTGGCTGCACTGGCTTACACATTGTATTTACAATTTGTTGCTAAAATAACACCCGAACAAAGCAATTTTAAAACAAATCAAGGAGATGATAATGTCATTGACGTCGAAATTATTGACGAGCACACTGATCGCAACCTGCGTCCTTAGTGCCAGTACTGTACCCGATAGTAAAGCACTTTTAAAGTATGTAAAAAGAGCTGTGGTTAAAAACCCTCAAGTAACCGTCAAAGGTGTAAACCTTATAGAAACGAAAACGCATAAAGACCTGCCGGGATGGAGTATTCTCTTAACAACAATGGATCTTAGCTACCAGGGTAAAGAGATCCATGCACCTGAAACTATTTTTGTCAAAGATGGTTTGATGACAGGACACCTTGTCAATCAAAGAACAGGAAATGACTACAGAGATGAGATAAAACCTACGGTTCCGGACAGTATGTACCAAGCCTCACATTTGCTTTTTGGTAACAAAAATGCCAAACATAAAATACTGGTTTTCTCTGATCCCCAGTGTCCATTTTGTCAGGAAGTGGTGCCTGCCATTTTCAAAGCGGCAAAAGCACACCCTGAAACGCTGTCAGTCTACTATTATCACCTGCCGTTGTTGAGAATTCACCCTGTATCAGGTATTTTGACCCGTGTGATGCATATTGCTCAGGAGCAGGGAAAACTTGATGTGGTTGAGAAGATCTACTCGCTTAAAATTGACCCGAGAGAGACCAACATGAAGAAGGTCCTGGCAGCAGTGAAGAAGCACACCGGTTTCTCTGTCAGTGAAGCAGAAGTCAATGCAGCGAAAGTGAAAAATGCTATTAAAGCTGATGAACTTGCAGCATCCAAACTTATGGTGAACGGTACACCTACAGTCTACATAGACGGACAGTGGGACAAAATGAGAAACGGGTATAAAAAACTTATAAAATAAAGACGTAGGGTGCGTATTCACGCACCAGGGGGAAACATTTGGAAAAAATTATCATCGCAACACGCGCAAGCAATCTCGCACTCTGGCAAGCTTATCACATTAAAGCACGTATTGAAACAAGCTTCCCGGAAGTCACAGTAGAACTCAATGAGATCACTTCAAGAGGTGACAAGATACTTGACAAGCCTCTGGCACTCATAGGCGGGAAAGGGCACTTCACCAAAGAACTTGAAGACGAAATGCTTGAAGGCAATGCCCATTTGGCTGTACACTCCTTAAAAGATGTACCGACATACATTCCTGAAGGCTTGGAGCTTTGTGCCATTACGACTCGTCAGGACCAGTCAGATGTCCTGCTTTCACACACGTACAAAAGTCTTGACGAACTCCCAAAAGGCGCCACGGTAGGAACCACCAGTCTCAGAAGACGTATGCAGCTCCTGGAAAAGCGTCCAGACCTCAAAGTCAAAGAGCTTAGAGGCAATGTCAACACAAGACTCAGAAAGCTCAAAGAGGGACAGTATGATGCCATTATCCTGGCATATATCGGTCTCTACAGACTTGACCTGCTGAAAGACATCCCTTATGTAGAAAAACTGGACTTCTTCATCCCTCCTATGGGACAGGCGGCACTCGGCATAGAGATCGTATCGAGTAATGACAGAGTACGTGAAATAGCCATGACTCTCAATGATGAAAATTCATTCATTTGCACCAAACTTGAAAGAGATTTTGTCTCAGCCATCGGAGCCGGGTGTTCCGCACCGGTTGCTGTCAATGCCACGACTGAGGGTGACAACATTACTGTCAGAGCCATGCTCGGCTTCCCTGACGGTACCAACATCATGCACCACACCCTCACATCACCCTTGAGTGAATGTGACCTTCTCGGCCTTCAACTCGCCGAAGAGATGATCGCGGACGGTGCCATAGAAGTGCTTGCAAAAGCAGAAGAGATCGCCTTTAAAGATGAGATGCCGGAACGTTTGTAAAACCGTTATACACGGTAATAAATGTCTTGGTATCCGTTCATAATTTATATTTTTGTGACCAATTATATTTGTGGTGCGTTGGGAAACGCACCCTACGAAAAATAATATGAATGGGAATACTTTTTGCAAGAAAAAGCTGTAGGGTGCGTTTCCCAACGCACCAAGAATTTCCAAATATAAATAATTAATCATGGATTGAACATGATGTATTTCCACCCCTCTTCATTCTCTGTGTAATGATGTTTTACAGGGTTGTTTTGAATGTATTCCAGACACCTTAAATAATCTTTTTCATTTCTAATGGTATGTTCATAATATCTCTTTTGCCATACAGGTTTTAGTTTTCTTTTTTCTCTACTGCCAGATTGTGTTACCTCGTGACAGGAATGAAATCGTTTTGAGAAATTGTATTTGATGGCATGTATGATTTTAGGATATTCCTCTACATGCTCAGGTGTAATGATCATATGAATATGATCTGGCAAAATCACAATGGCATTGATGCTGTACCGATAATAACATTTGCTTTCTTGAAAACTTTCACGTAACAATGTTATATTGTCAATAAGAATTTCCTCACGTCTATGTGTTACAATAGTAAAATAATAGCTGTAGCCAGCTAAAAAAAGTCGTTTATAATCTGCCATATTCAAGTATAACAACAAAGTGCCACACAATTCAAAAATATGTCAAATTGTCATATTTATGTATCGTGAATAACGGATCGGGATGTTTTAAATGTATGTTTGATTGTGGATATAAACATATTTGTGTGCCGATTAAAGGTGCGTTGGGAAACGCACCCTACGGGAATTTAAATTGCGATAGATGTCTAGGCATTGTTTAGGACAATATCATAGGGAACAAAAATTCACACATAATCTAAACATGGCAATGTATGCATTTAATCTCTTGAAAATTCATATGCACCATAGACAATGACTGCCAAGGCAATACTTAGTGCTACGCCTAATGCAATAGTTTCTATCATAAGTCCTCCAGATCATTTACTTTCTTATGTAAATGTTTCATTAGTAGTAAAAAAGAAATTGCAATCAAGATAATAGCAATCACACCTATCCAAAACATAATATTGGTATGATTCGAAAGGTAGAGTTTTGATGTACCGGTGATAGTTGCCATAAGTGAAGCCAATAAAAACCCCATATAGACTTTTATTACACCAATATATTCTTTTGCTTTATCTATTTTACTCATGACATTATTATATCATAATCTTTTAAACAACTTCAGATTGTTGTAAATATAGCGTATAAAAGTATAGAAATGAAAAAGAAAAAAGTATTAAGAAAAAATAGGGAAAAAATAAAAGGGGATTAAAAAAGGTTCCACCAAGCCGTAAGGCTTAGTAGAGGTAGTCTTAGAACTGGTAAGTTACACCGAAGTTCCAAGTGTCGATTGAATCATCATATGTACCAGATCCAAATGCTGTACTTGCATAGTCAGTAGAATCATCATAGATAGATACATAGTCAACAAAGATTGCTACATTGTCTGAGAATGAGTATGCAGCACCAAGTCCCCAAGAGAAACCATCAAGAGTGTCAGTATTTGCTCTGATTGTAGTACTTCCTGAAGTAGCTGAAAGATCATACTCAGCAGCACCATAACCAAGTAGCGCATAGATGTCAAATGCATCTGTTACTGGGTACATTGGTTTAACATAGATTCCCCATGCATCAACACTATTATCAAAACCGTTAAGAGGTGAGTTGATATCATCAATTGTATCAGAAATACCAAACCAGTATCTACCTTCAACTGCCACGTAAGAGTTGAATTTATAACCAGCTTGGATCATGATCTCACTATAGCTTTCATCCATAAGCTTGTCTTCAATTGTTACTGAACCACCATCTGCTAGGTCTTGAGTATATGTATCTGTTGAAGATGCATTTAGGTAACCATATGCAAGACCAAGATAGAATCCAGAATCTGTGATTACTGGCTCAGGTACTACTACTGGCTCTTCTACTGGAGCGATATCTCCTCCTGCTACTGCGAACGAACTCATTGCTAATACAGCTACTGCTGATAAAACGATATTTTTCATAATATCTCCTTGTTAAAAGTGTTTTTTTGTTTACAGCCGTATTATAACATCTTATTTTGACCTCTGTCAAGGTTTTTCACACAAAAATAAATAAATAATTAACAGATTTTAAACGAAATCCTCAATATATCGACCACAGCGGGCAGTGAAAAGATTAATATTTTTACATATCATACTGAAAATGAGCCCTGTTTTGGCGGTTTTGTTATAGTAAAAATAGAAAAGTTAACAAAGATTAACAGCAGGTTAAGCGTGAAATTAACCCATTTACCGATTATTTACAGATATTTATACATTATGATTACAATGGTTAACAAGCATCAGTAAGAGAAGAGAAGGTATAATCTTCTTTAAATTTATTCATTGAGATTATAGTTGATCTTCGTTTTAGGTTTGGGTGATGTGGAGGCAGAACATGAAAGAAATAGTAATAGAGAAGAGAAAAGTGGGTGAGGCGCATCCACCATTGGTTATCGCCGAGATCGGTATTAACCATGAAGGTTCGTTGAAGGTAGCGTTCGAGATGGTCGATGCCGCACACCGTGCCGGTGCGGAGATGGTAAAGCATCAGACGCATGTGGTGGATGATGAGATGAGCCATCTGGCCAAAGAGGTCATTCCTGGAAATGCAGATGTTTCCATTTATGAGATCATGAAACGCTGCGCCTTGGATGAAGCAGATGAAACAAAATTAAAAGCTTATGTTGAAAGCAAAGGGATGATCTTCATCTCTACCCCTTTTTCACGTGCAGCAGCAGATCGACTTGAACGAATGGGTGTTTCTGCCTATAAGATAGGTTCGGGTGAGTGTAATAACTACCCACTCATTGAACACATTGCCGCTTTTGGAAAACCGATGATCGTCTCTACGGGGATGAATACCATAGAGAGTGTCAGTAAAACGGTTGAAATTCTTGAACGTTATGGCGTTCCCTATGCGCTGCTTCATACGACCAACCTCTACCCGACACCACCTGAACTGGTACGCCTTGGGGGTATGCAGGCACTTCAGGAAGCTTTTCCAAATGCAGTGGTGGGACTTTCGGACCATACGACTTCGAATTTGGCATGTTTTGCAGCAACGGCACTGGGGGCGTCCATTCTTGAACGACACTTTACAGACAGTATGGACCGCAATGGGCCGGACATTGTCAACTCTATGGATCCTGAAGCGATGCGAGAACTCATTGTGGGGTCTGCGGAGATCGCCTTGATGCGTGGCGGCAAAAAAGAACCGGCGGAAGAGGAGCAGGTGACCATCGATTTCGCTTTTGCAACGGTGGTGACGATCCAACCTATTAAGAAAGGTGAAGTCCTCAGCAAGAATAACCTCTGGGTGAAGAGACCGGGTACCGGAGAGATATTAGCTGAGAACTATAATGATATTCTGGGGAAAAAAGCCGTCCGTGATCTTGAGAATGACGCACATGTGTGTTGGAGTGATTTTGAGTAAGAAGAAGATCGTTTTTTTGACGGGAACCCGTGCAGATTTCGGAAAGATCAAACCCCTGATACAGATACTTCAGGGGAGTGAAGTCTTTGAAACCCATGTCTTTGTGACGGGTATGCACATGAATAAAAAGTATGGGTTTACAGCAGTAGAGATAGATAAGTGCGGCTTTGAGAATGTTTTTCAGTTCATTAACCATGAAGACAGTTCACACATGGATCAAACACTTGCCAAAACGATAGAAGGATTCTCTTATTATATAAACGAGATCGAACCTGATCTTGTAGTGGTGCATGGTGACAGGGTGGAGGCGATGGCAGGGGCTATTGTAGGCAGTCTGAACAACATACTTGTGGCACATATAGAGGGCGGGGAGCTTTCGGGCACCATCGATGAGCTCATCCGCCATGCCGTCTCCAAAATGTCACATCTGCACCTTGTTGCCAATGAGGAAGCAGCCAAACGTCTGGTACAGCTTGGTGAGAGAAGAGAAAGTGTTTTTGTCATCGGTTCGCCCGACCTCGACATTATGCGCAGCACTGCTTTGCCAAGCATAGAACGGGTACGCTCTTATTATGACATTCCTTTTGAACCCTTTGTCATTCTGATGTATCACCCTGTCACTACGGAGGTAGGGGCATTGTCGGAGCATATTAAAGCAGTGGTCGATGCTGTACTGGCATCTGAAAAGAACTATATTGTCATCTACCCCAATAACGATACGGGAACAGAGATCATTTTAAATGAGTATAAACGTTTTGAAGGTCTCGAACGTATACGTGTTTTCCCCTCGCTGCGTTTTGAGAAGTTTTTGACCCTGATGAAACATGCAGAGTTCATGCTGGGCAACTCCTCTGCGGGCATCAGAGAGGCTCCTTTTTACGGTCTGCCCTCCATCAACATCGGCAACCGGCAGAAAAACCGTTCGACCGATGAGAACATTGTGCATGTGGAAAATGGCAAAGAGAGCATTTTAAATGCCATTGCACACGTTTCTCATAAAGATCATACCATGGTGCAAATGGAAGAGAATAGTTTTGGTAAGGGAAACAGTGCTGAACATTTTCTTGAGATCCTTCAGGAAGCATCTTTTTGGCAGACTTCACACCAAAAACAGTTTCAGGACCAATAGAGATGAAAATACTGGCAGTCATACCGGCACGCGGCGGTTCAAAAGGTTTACCCGGGAAAAACATTATGGATGTTGCCGGTAAACCGCTTATAGCCTGGAGCATTGACGCTGCCCTGGCTGCGAAAAAGATCAGCAAAACCCTTGTTTCTTCGGATGGTGAGGAGATATTACGGGTAGCCAAACAGTATGGTGCCGAAATACTGAAACGCCCGGATGCACTGGCGACAGACAATGCAGGTTCCGAAGGGCTCATACTGCATGCTTTGGAAGGGGAGAGAAAAAGCGGAAATGTCTACGACTATGTCATGTTGCTTCAACCCACCTCGCCGCTTCGTGACGCAGCGGACATTGACGCAGCGGTAGCACAACTGAAAAGCAGTCAGGTAAAAGCACTCATCTCCGTCTATACTCCGGAACACACACCCTATAAAGCCTTTAAAATGAACAGTGAGGGCAGACTTGAAGGTCTGGTCGATAACAAAACCCCTTTCATGCGTCGTCAGGACCTCCCCAAAACCTTCATGCCAAACGGTGCCATCTACCTCATAGAAACCGCAGAGTTCGAGAAAACGGGTTCGCTTTTCTGTGAAGAGGGGACAGTTGCTTATGAAATGAGTCGGGAGAAGAGTCTGGATATTGACACGATGGAAGATGTGGCTGCTGTATTGCACTATTTTGTAAGTGAAGAAGAGTAAAAAATAGGTGCAGACCAAATTTCTCTTCTTAGTTGACTCGGATATAATAATAGAAATCGGCGGCATGAACCAATGTATGCTTTGAAAATGAAATGACAGGAAACTATACACGTATATGAACAAAACGAACGAATTTCAATTTACTATAAATCAGGTAAAGCAGAACAGCATTATTGGATGGGGTGTGTCTTGAAAATCATTGTATTGACCGGGACTGAACTTCGGCATACCTTTATGCGTATGGCTAAGCGGACCTTGGATAATAGATGAAGTTTTTATCTTTTTTCCTGCATCCGTCGAAACTTCTTCAGAATGTTTTCATTTATACACTGTTGCAGGTGATCAACAGCGGTATCCCTTTTTTACTGCTGCCGGTACTTACCCGCTACCTTACGCCAGTGGACTATGGGATGATTTCTACCTATAATGCTGTCTTTGGTGTCATCTCCATTTTTGTGGGCATGAGTGTTGCAGGTGCAGTAGGGGTTTCATTTTTTCACTTAAGCAGAGAAGAGTTAAAAAAGTATATCGGGAATGCATTTAACATCTTGATCTTCACTACGACGGTGGTGTTACTTGTTCTTTTTTTCCTGGAACCTTACCTGGTCGAAAAACTTAAACTGCCGGCAATGTGGTTCTATATTGCAGCCATTATGGCATGGATGCAGATGATCACTGCCATCAACCTCTCACTCTGGCGTTCACAACAAAAAGCAAAACCATTTGCCTTGTATGAAGTGTCCCAAACCATTTTCAATATTTTTCTCTCTTTATGGCTGATCGTCGGCTTGCATTACGGGTGGGAAGGGCGTGTCATAGGGATCACTACAGCCACTATTTTGTTTGGGGCTTTGAGTATGGTCTTTATTTTTAAAAGAGGATATGCCGAATTTAATATTTCGAAAATCTATACGAAAGAACTATTGCATTTTGGTATCCCGCTGATACCGCATCAGGCAGCACTGTGGATACGTTTCAGTGCGGATGTATTGCTGATCACCATGCTTATCGGTGCGAGTGAAACCGGACTTTACAGTATAGGCTTGCAGTTCGGTATGGTGGTAGGCGTGTTATCGACAGCATTTAACAACGCCTATATGCCGCATCTTTACGAACAGTTAAAAGAGGATGACTGGAAAGCCAAGAGAGCGGTGGTGAAGTTCACTTATCTCTATTTTGCGGGTATCCTGTCTCTGGCAATGGTGTTGGCGACATTCTTCATTTGGCTGGTACCATACTATCTGGGTGATAAGTTTCATGGGGCTTCACAGTATATTTACTGGCTCTCTTTAGCCTATGCCTTTCAGGGAATGTATCTGATGGTGGTCAATTACATTTTTTATGTCAAAAAAACCTATCTGCTTTCGATGGTTACTGTGTTAACAAGTATTTTTCATATTGTCATGAGTTATATGCTCATTCAGAGATACGGAGCGATCGGTGCGGCTTATGCATCAGTGGTTTCTTTTTTCCTTACTTTTATACTGGTATGGTCTGTGAGCAGTCGTGTGGTCGATATGCCATGGAATTTATGGAAAAAGTAATATAATCATATATGAGCCACTTGCAAATTAACCCACCACAAGTAACCAGTTCCATCCTGTAGTAAAATTTCGTGTTTAAAAAAATACTTCAAGTTGTTATTTTATCATTTTACTCCATATTTTGAACTTTTAGCCTAA
>JALSUP010000077.1 GCA_027071315.1 Sulfurovum sp. | reverse complement strand
CTCAATAAACAGATAAAACGTGCTGTCTACCCAATGGAAGTGGCCATTGTTGGGCAATTCTCTTCTGGAAAATCCACCTTTCTCAATGCCCTTCTTTCCAAAGACATCTTACCCACAGGTATTACACCGGTCACTTCAAAAGTCATTTACATCAACTACGGCGAAGCGCATAAACTCAGGGTCACCTACAAATCCGGGGTCCATGAGTACTTTCCCATAGAACACATTGCCACCTTTTCCGATCAGAGAAAAAGTACAATGGACAATATTAAATACCTCTCTATCTATGTCCCTTCAGAGATTTTAAAAGAGCTCTCCTTTGTGGATACTCCTGGGCTCAATTCTCAATCACAGCAAGACACGGAAAGTACGCAAAAAGTATTTCAGGATGTGGGCGGCATTATTTGGCTGACGATGATAGACAATGCAGGCAAGCGAAGTGAAGAGGAGATTTTGGAACGCACTATGTCAGCGTTTAAAACCAAGACATTGTGCCTCTTGAATCAAAAAGATAAGTTTTCCGAAACACAAATAGCGACCACGTTGGCGTACATCGAAAATAAATTTGCTGACTATTTTTCAAAAGTCATTCCTGTCTCTGCAAAGATGGCACTCGATGCACGATGTCTGGAACCTGCAACTCTCATAGACAGTGCAATGAACGACATGATCAAAGCCTTTAGAAAAGGGCTCAATGAAAATCCGAACTGTGACTCTTTACAATTTTTCTCTGATGATTTTGCAGACTTCAAAGAAGAAGTAGAACGCATACGTTCTCAAGATACAGCGGCACTTGAAGCAAAGCTTGAAGCGTCCAATATCAATCAGGTTATAACCTATATTGAAGAGGTGATGCGTCCCTCTGCCACTGAGATGAAAGCGTTTCGAATCAAAAATGATCTTAAAAATATTTGTGATATTCTGATCAACTCTTATGAAACCATGTGCGGGGTATATGATGCACTTAGCCGTATTTTAGAAGACTCAGAGACTAAATTGACCAAAAGACTGGATGCACTGGATCGGCAGTACAGTTCAGACCTGCAAGAGATTCATAAACGTTTAGAGATGATCTTCCAAAATGTGGCACAGGAGATCTACGGGCATATTTCACTCCAGAGTGTGGTGCATTACAAAGAGCGTACTTCCTCATTCCTGAAACAGGAGAAGATCGAGAAACACGCTTTTGAGAGTTTCAGGGTTGATAAAAATGCCGTACTGGATATTCTCTTTTACAATGAGCAGCGTGTGGAAGGCAGTATTAAGTCGGTGATGCAGTACTTGGAGCGTTTTGAAGGAAAAATCAACAGAGATTTTAAAGCACTTTATACTGAAGTACAGAGTGATGTCATCTCCTGGCAGCACAAATACCTGCTCCTCTTTAAAAACAGGGAGATTGCTTCTGACCTTGAGTTTTCAAAGGTGAAACGCTTTGCTTCCAAAGTCTATGAAAATATTTTGAACACCTTTCATACGGCTACTTTGGGACACATTGAATCGTTCAATAAACAGAGTGCTTATCTCAATGGAGCACTCTCATCGAATCTTATACAGACGGTGCAGGTGAGTATGGATCAGATAGAAAAGAAAATTCTTGACTCTGAAGCAGTCCATTTACAAGATCCTTCCAGATTCACGATCCGTGAACCGACAGAAGAGGAGATACTGGAGCAGTTGAAAATGAATTTCGACTTTGCGAAACTCGATGACTTGCTTCTTTCCAAAAATGCTTACCTGCATGTGGAAGTGAAAGAGATGAAAAAACATTTTTTAGAAATTGTAGAAGAGAAAACAGCCTTTGTTGAAGTAGAAAAAATACCTTATAGGGAGAAGATAGAAGATCTGCATCAGATTAAAGATTCTATAGTGCCAGTTAAGAAGAACAACTAAACTTTTTACTTGATCCAGCCATGGGTTTTTAGACTCTCAAAGATCTTTTCTGCCATTACCCTGTAGCCTTGTCTGTTGGGGTGTATCTGGTCACTTTTGAGTGCGGGGTTTGAGAGAATGTCTGAGAGCAACCCCGAAAGCAGAGGGATGTTCTCTTCCTCTGCCACCTCTTCATAGAGATCAAGGGGAGAGAGCCCGAAAATGCCTATATTGGGTACGGCAACGAGCAGTACATCGATCTCTTTTGATTTTGCCATGGTTATCATGGTCTTAAGGTTGGCTTTCAGTTGGGACATGGCTTGTCTCTGCATGATGTCGTTACCGCCAAAAAAGAGGATCATGAGTTTGACCGTAGGCTCTTGAAGAAAGGGTGCCAAACGTCTCAGTCCCTCTTCTGAAGTATCACCGTTCACACCGGCATTGATGACTTTGAGTCCGGACATTTCTGAGAGTAGAGAGGGGTAGCTTTCTCCAGGATTGGCCCCAAAACCGTAGGTCAGAGAGTCTCCAAAAGCTAAAATACTGTCTTGTGGTGTGAGTGTCACGTCTCTTGTCTCTTTTCTATTGAGGTTTAGGAGTGCCAGTAGCACAACGACGGCAATGAGTATATATTTCATTTGTCTCCTTATGTTGGGAGTATTATAGTATAATTGCAACAATAACGCTAAGGAATCATGACGTGTCTAAAGAACAGCATTTTGAAAAAACCATCATCCAGAAACTTGACCTAGATGGCTACATTCAACAGTTTAAACAGTTTTTAGCCAGAGAAAAGCCGGTGGCGATGATGGGTGACATCAACCAGCACCACCGTTATATTCAGGCACTCTCAAAAGTAGAATTCCCTTTGCCAAAAGAAGTTCCCAACCTGGACAGAGAGCTAAACCTTGTCAAAAAACAGGGGGTACTCTCACTCGATGAGATCTATGCTTTTGTCACGATGTTCTCTTACTTCAATACACTCAAAGCAGTGGGCTTCCCCGAACCTCTTAATGCCTGGATCCAGGATATTGAGATACATGAAGAGATTCTTGAAATTATTGGGTATTTTACGGAAGAGGGTGACATTAATCCTGAACGAGACCCTGAACTTTACAAACTTGAACGTGCCATTAAACAGAACAAAGCAGACATTAAAAACACGCTCTATAAGCTGGCACACTCAAGCAGACTGCGAGACTATCTGGTGGATACCCAGGTACACTTTAACGGGGGAGAAGAGACGCTTTTGGTACGCGGTGGATTCAACAATGCCGTGAAAGCAACGGTAGTGGCACGATCTTCCGGAGGTTTCTTTTACATCATCCCGCAGAGTATTTCTCACCTCAAAGAGAAAGAGTCCGCACTTTTGAGTAACAAAGAAGAGGTCATTTACCGTTACTGTAAAGATATTTCAGCAGTTTTCTTCCGTTGGGAACGCTTTTTGGCCTACATTAACAAAGAGTATGACCGTTTTGACCACTATCAGGCACGGGTGAGTTTTGCCAGAGCCAAAGAGTATGAATTCATACTGCCAAGTAAAAGCAAACGTATCAAACTGCAGGATTTCGCCCACCCTGCCATAGATAACCCTGTCCCCGTCACGATGGATATGAATAAGCAGATCATGCTGGTCACCGGTGTGAATGCCGGTGGTAAGACCATGCTGCTCAAGTCCATGCTTTCAGCCGTTTACATGAGTAAATACCTCCTGCCTTTTAAATGTGACAGTACCAAAACGGAAGTAGGGCACTATAAAAGTATCGAAGCGGTCATTGATGACCCGCAGTCGGTCAAAAATGACATCTCTACCTTTGCCGGACGTATGCAGGAGTTTGCCAAACTCTTCCACAAAGAGGATGCCATTGTCGGTGTCGATGAGATAGAACTGGGGACAGATTCCGATGAAGCGGCTTCTCTCTTTAGGGTGATGCTCGATGAGTTGCGTAAAAAAGGGATCACCTTTATTGTCACTACCCACCATAAACGACTGGCCTCTCTAATGGCTTCCGATGATGAGGTGGAGCTCATTGCCGCACTCTATGATGAAGAGCGAAGGGTACCGACCTACACCTTTTTACAGGGAAGCATCGGAAAATCCTACGCCTTTGAGACGGCACAGCGCTACGGTGTTCCTGTGTCCATAGTGAACCGTGCAAAAGAGGTTTACGGAGAAGACAAAGAGAATCTCAATGAGTTGATAGAACGTTCCACCACACTCGAGCGTGAGATGCGCATGAAGATCAATAAAGTGGATGAAGAGCTCAAAGCGGTAGAGAAACAGAAGCAGAAACTTTTGGATGAAGAACACACATTGCAGGAGAGCCATAGAAAAGCCATTGCCACGTTGGAGAATCGTTACAATGCCGCGACCAAAAAAGCCAGAGAAGCCCTCAAAGCTAAAGAGTCTACCGAGGGGCGAAGACTGCTCAATACGGCGCATCAGCGTAAAGAGTTCAAGCAAAAAGAGGTCAAACTTGAAGAGTCTGTGCCTTTAAGAGAGGGGGACAAGGTCAAGTACCGTTCCCATAAAGGGGAACTGCTCTCTCTACGTGGAAAAGATGCCACCATCATTGTCGACGGGCTTAAAATGCGTGTGCCGCTTTCCCAACTCAAACGAAGAGGAGAAGAGCCGAAGGTCAAATTGAAACCAAAACCAAGAGCACCCAAAGCCAATGTTTCTGTCGAAAAAACAGGTGCATCTGTTTCTGTCAAACTTTTGGGTATGTATGCCGATGAAGCCATAGATACAGTAGACAAGTTTCTCTCCGATGCTTTGGTAAACGGGCTTTCAGAAGTGCAGATCATTCACGGTACGGGCGGGGGAGTGCTCTCCAAACTGGTTTCCGAGTACCTGAAACAGCATCCGAAAATAGATAAATTCTACCGAATGCCGGGGAATTTAGGTATTACGGTCGTAGAGTTGTAGCTAAGTATAAACTCCAAAGGGTATAATATACCCCATTAAACAATTTCGGGAGATATTTGTGAACATTCAAGATGTTAAAAAAGAGTTAAGTAGTGACGAAAAAGTACTGGAAAGTGCTTTTAAACTGGAAACATTGTATAAAAAATATAAATTTTTTATTTGGGGTGCAGCAGCAGCGATTGTGCTTTTCTTCCTTTCTCAAACGATCATGGCAAGTTTACATGAAGCAAAGCTTGAAGATGCCAATAAAGCATTTTTAACACTTCAGAAAACACCGGACAATGCGGAAGCGAAAGCAACACTTAAAGCCAAAAACCCTGCGCTGTTCGAACTTTACAGTTTTTCGGTAGCAGCACATGCCAATGATGTTAACACACTGAAAAGTCTGAGCAGCAGTAAAAATGAGATCATTGCCGACTCAAGTAAATATACGGTAGCAGCGATCGATAAGCATCCTGTTGATTCGAAACTCTACAACGAACTCGCATTGCTCGAAGATGCATACCTCGCCATTCAATCCGGAGATACAAAAAGTGCAAAAGCCAAGTTGGAACTTATTGATGAGCGTTCGTCTCTTCAAATGCTGACAAAGCTTCTTGAACATTCAATGATAAAGGCAAAATAATGATGTACTTACGTTCTGGACGCTCACTTATCGTACTTGCTGCGCTAACATTGGTGTTTTCCGGATGTAGCTCCAAAAAGTACTTTGAACCGACACAAACATTTTCTGCAGATGCTGCGGCAAGTTCTTACGGCGGTACGATCGTGGATCAGAGCCGTGACGGTGCAACACTTAAAAGCGGACATTACATCAGTAAAGCCGGGATCAGCCGTATCACCCTTGGTGCCGGATACAGATTCCTGTCTGAAAACGGGAACTATGTTTTGGCAGGTAATCCTGAAGGTTCTTTGAAGATCATTAAGAAATCGACAGGTACAGCACTCAGAACAGTCACTATGAATGCTCCTGTTGTTTCTGCTTCTATTAAGAATGGTATGGTCGCCTATATTCTCAATGACAATGCCTATGGTCTTTACAGTGTCGGAAGTGACAAGAAGATCACTGAAAACAAGTCTGAGATCACCTATGCCATTGATACACGTGCCGCAACGCCAATGTATATTGAAAACCTTGTTGTTTTCCCGATGCTTGACGGTAAACTGGTCGTGGTCGATAAAAATGACCCGGAAAATGC
The DNA here is from genome assembly GCA_027071315.1 of Sulfurovum sp. Taxonomy (GTDB): domain Bacteria; phylum Campylobacterota; class Campylobacteria; order Campylobacterales; family Sulfurovaceae; genus Sulfurovum. The sequence goes on along the minus strand of JALSUP010000077.1, from coordinate 26,421 downwards.
CACCGTTATTTACCTGAGTTCAGAAAATGTGTTCAATAATGTCATCTACCTTTCTCGTATGGGTGATACGATGGTGGCATCGACACCTAAAAAACTCATTACCATTGGTACGGACGGGCAGAATGAGTTGAGAGCCAATATTTCAGATGTCGCTTTGCAGAGCGGATACATTTATCTCTTTACCAAAGAGGGTGAAGTGATCAAACTTGACAAAGACTTGAACGAAAAAGCAAAAAAGAAATTCAAGTTCGTACACTTCTCTGCCTCTACAGCCGTAGGCGGACGAATCTATGGTCTTGACCAGCAGGGTTCACTGATCGTGCTTAACGCAAGTCTGACAAAGTATAGGATCTATGATATCGGCGAAGTGAAAACACCGGTCTATATTACGGGGAACAAACTCTATAAAGACGGGAAGATCATTTATCTTTCAAAATTAGGTTATGAATAGCGACCTGCTTGTTGCTTTTGAAGAGTATCTTTCTGTCACCAAGGCATTGGATACTTTGACCGTCTCCTCCTACCTGGGGGACTTAAAACAGTTAGAGACTTTCACTCAGAAAACCCTCACAAAACTCGATACCACAGATGTCTTGCAATTCTTATCCACCTTTGACAACAAGCGTACCCTGAACAGAAAACTCTCTTCCGTCAATACTTTTTTTCACTTTTGCCATCTCCAGAGTTTTACCCATGAAAAAATTAAGATACCCATGGCCAAAGTACCCAAGAATCTCCCCAAATATCTCTCTGCAGAGGAGATACTACAGGGAGTGGACCTTATAGACAGGTCAAAAGTGGCAGGCTTGCGGGACTATGCACTAATTCTTTTTCTTTATGCCAGCGGCTGCCGTATCTCCGAAGCTTTGTCTGTACAGAGGTCAGACATCTTGGAAGGCTGGCTCAAAATACGTTTTGCCAAAGGGGAAAAGGAGCGCGTCGTTCCCTTGGCACCTATGGCTACTGAAGCACTGGAGAGATATTTGGAAGAGCAGAGTATGGCAAGTCCGTATATTTGGCTCAACTACAAGGGTGACCCTTTGAGTCGTATTTCTGCCTATAAGATCGTTAAAAAATATTTGGGTGTTTCTCCCCATGTCCTGCGCCACTCTTTTGCCTCTTCTCTCATTATCGGCGGGGCAGATCTACGTGTGGTACAGGAGTTATTGGGCCATGCATCGTTGGAGACCACACAGATATACACACACATACAGAAGCAGAATTTGAAAGAGACGATGATGCAGTATCATCCACTAAAAGGAGTTCCCACTGCAAACTAAAACGATAGATACATTTAGATTAACAAAAAGAGATTTACTTGAAAATTTTGATGCCAAAACATATACCAAGGGTTATCAATATTATGCACAGAACAGAGTGAAAAATTATAGATTCAATGAAGAGACTTTATATAGTGCATCTGTTGTTTCAAAGGTAAGTGGTACTCGTCAGTATGAACAATATATAGAGTTTTCAAACTATGATGATTTGACTATAGAAGGTAGATGCTCCTGTCCTGTTGGCTATGACTGCAAACATGTGGTTGCTGTTTTATTTAAAATGATGTCCTACAATGCAACGATAAGGGATGTGGATAGCTCTAAAGAATGGCTTGAAAAATTTATGAAAATACACCAGCCTAAAGTAGAATCGTTTCAGGATGAAGCGCAGGAACAGCTTATGATTATCAGGCTTTTTCGGGATGGGACTGATGATTTTGATTTGTGTAAAGCGAAGTTTTTAAAAAATGGCAGCATCTCAAAAGGTGCTAAGGTATCGAATGAAAATATGATGTATTACTATGATAAAACATATTATTATCCATATTTAACAGATGAAGACAGAAGACTTATTGCTAAACTTAATAATACATCTGTTGGGGCATACCATCGTGAATTTAAATTCATAGATGAATATGGTGCACTGATGCTTAAAGAACTTGTAAAAACTGGTAAATGTTATTATCGTGACAGTTCTGTACCGCTTTGTTATGCAGATGTATCCAAAAAACTTACTTTTGAATGGATGGAAAAAGAGGGTAAGGGACATTTGATCTCAAATCTGCACAAGAATGAGGAACTTATAATAAATACCATACCTCCTATGTGCATCAATAGCGATACCAATAGACTCTATGATGTGGATACAGAGTACGATAAAGAGGGACTTATTTGCATGTTACATGCACCTGAAATGTCGATGGAGACAGTCACGAAGGTAACACAGGAAGTAGTAGAGAAATTACCAGATGTGAGTTTTCCTCTGCCTCAATCTTTTATTATTGAAGAGGTTAAAGTAAAACCAAAGCCTTACCTCTACCTTTTTGGAAAAAAGAGTGTATTGCAAACCGTACATGTCATGGAGCTGCATTTGATGTATGGTGATTACGAGGTCAATATCTACCCTCAACGTGAATATGAAATGGTGACACAAAAGAGTAAGACACTTAAAATAGTGAGAGCAATTCAAGAAGAGATGGGTTATGCAGAGACCATAGAATCACTGGGATTTACCTATGAAAATGCTTTACAAGCCTATCTTAGTTTAGCAAATCCATCTATGCAGGAAGCCATCGAGCGTTGGCGTGATTTTATTGAGAATCACATTGAACCTTTACGTGATGCTGGTTGGGAGATTGAAATAAATGAGAGTTTTAATTTTTCGTTTGAGTATGCTGATGCGGTAGTGGTGGATGCATCTGAAGGAGGCGATACAAATCCTTGGTTTGAGCTTTCATTTTCTGTAGAGGTGGGAGGAAGGTCAGTAGAACTTCTTCCTGTAGTCAGTTCACTTTTAAAAGAGTATGACAGTATAGATGAGATTCCTGAAAAACTGAATTTTGAAATGGAAGAAGGTAAGTTTTTACATATAGAATCTAAAGATATAAAACCTATCTTGAGGACAATCTTTGAACTTTTTGATAAACAAGAGGGTGATTCACTTGTGATCAAGCCTTACGATGCACATTTGTTGGAATTGGACGAAGAGAGTGACATCATCTGGAAAGGAGCGAAAGAGCTCAGAGAGCTTTCGCTCAAGCTTAAGAATTTTAAGGGTATAGAGTCTGTCTCTCCTGCTAAAACACTCAATGCAGAGTTGAGGGACTATCAGCAGTTCGGACTTGACTGGTTACATTTTCTGTATAGTTTTAGATTTGGAGGTATTTTGGCAGATGATATGGGACTGGGAAAAACGGTACAAACTTTAGCATTTTTACAACTTTTAAAAAGCAGGAATCAGTTGAATGCCCCCACACTTATTATTATGCCGACTTCACTGATAGGAAACTGGAAAAATGAGATAAAGAAGTTTACACCAGAGCTTAGTTTCCTAGAGCTTTATGGTATAGACAGAGCTGATAAATTTGCAAAAATAGGTGCGTATGATATTATACTTACGACATACCAGCTGGCACAAAGAGATGAAGAAAAATATAAGACAGAGAAGTTTCTCTATATTATACTTGATGAAGCCCAAAAGATTAAAAATCCTAAAACGAAAATGGCCGTGGCAATCAAATCTTTTTCTTCAGAGTATAAACTGGCGTTGAGCGGTACACCTATAGAGAATCACTTAGGAGAATTATGGTCGATATTTGACTTTGTCATGCCTGGTTTCTTAGAAAGTCTTAAACTCTTTAAAAGTTTGTATCAAAACCCTATCGAAAAAGAGCATGATATGACAAGAAGAGCACTGCTAAACAAAAAAGTAGCACCCTTCATACTCAGAAGAACCAAAGATGAGGTAGCTTTGGAACTGCCAAGCAAAACCGAGATTATTAAAAGAGCTACATTTTCAAAAATACAAGCGACACTGTATGAAAATATACGTGTCACTATGGAAAAGAAAGTAAGAGAGGCAATTAAAGGTAAAGGGCTTTCACGGAGTCATATTACTATACTTGATGCCTTATTGAAGCTTCGTCAAGTATGTTGTCATCCTCAACTCTTGCAGCTCGATGCAGCCAAAAATATAAAAGAATCAGCTAAACTTGAACTCTTTTTGGAATTGATGGAAGAGTTGCAGAGCGAGGGCAGAAAAGTATTGGTATTTTCACAGTTTACTACTATGCTTAGTATCATTGAAGAGGAGATAAAAAAGAGAAAATACAGCTATACTAAGTTGACCGGTGCCACACGCAAAAGAGAAGAAGCCATAGAGAAGTTTAGCAAGGGTAATGCAAATATTTTTCTTATTAGTCTCAAAGCAGGGGGTGTAGGTCTGAATCTGGTAGCTGCGGACACGGTCATACACTATGACCCATGGTGGAACCCCGCAGTAGAAAACCAAGCCACAGACAGAGCCTATCGTATAGGACAGGATAAACCAGTATTTGTGTATAAGCTTATAGTAGAAAATTCCATCGAAGAGCAAATACTTAAGCTTCAGGAAAAGAAAAAATCTTTACAGGATGGCATTTATAAGAACGGTGAAAACAAGGAAGAGAAGTTTGATGGTAAAGAGCTTGTGGAACTTTTGAGAATGTAATAAAATTGCTTAGAAGCAGCATTTTGCTATGATGTTAAGATGAAAGAAATTGTAGATTATTTACACACAAAAAACCTGGTATTCAAATCACTCAAAGAGATAAGCCCAAAAGAGCTTGGTTCACGTAAAAAGATCGCCCTCTATCTGGGTGTGACTATGCAGGGCTATTATGCTTTGGTCATGTCTATTGAAAAGAAGAGCCGTATCTTGAAAAAAGAGGCTACAGAGTTGATGCTGCTGCATGAAAAAGTAGAAAAGTATGTCGACTCTAAAATCACTAAGAAGTACATTATTATTAAGGCACCACTTTGCTCTAAGGCTAAAGCACTTTTGGAAGAAAATAACTGGAAAGTCTGGCATGAAAACGCGTAGGGTGGGATTTCCCACCATTCTCTTGCACCCATATTTTATTTTGACGGTGGATGAATCCACCCTACGCGAGGAGGAAAGATGTTGTTAGCCGATATCGGGAATACCCATTTCCATATTTTTGATGGTCAAAATGTGGAGCATCTTCTTTATGGTGAAGCGATTTCCAAATATGCCCATGAGAAACTCTGTTATATCTCTGTCAAACATCAGCTGAGTGATGAGATAGAAGCGATCGGAAACTGGAAAAATATCTCTTCTAAAATCCATATAGACGGAGAGTATGAGACCATGGGCGTGGATAGAAAAGCACTCTGTCTCAGTCATCAAAACGGACTTTTTATCGATGCCGGTTCAGCCATTACCTTGGATGTTATGGAAGAGGGGATCTATCGGGGCGGTGTTATTTTCCCCGGACTCAAAGCGATGCTGAAGAGTTATGAAATGATCTCTCCGGTTTTAGAGACAGAACTCCATAGCAGCATTGACTTAAGTCAGCTCCCGCTTACAACAAAAGAGCAGATAAGCTATGGTATAATCGCGTCAATAAAAGCACTCATAGAGAAACACAGTCAGGGTAAAGCACTTTATTTTACAGGGGGAGACGGCAGGTTCCTCTCCACCTTTTTTGAAGAAGCCGTTTACGATGAACTACTTGTGTTCTCCGGAATGAGACAAGTCTTAAAGGATAATGAATTATGTTAACAGTAGCACTTCCAAAAGGAAGAATTGCAGAGCAGACTTTGGAGATCTTTGCGGAGATCTTTGGCGGAGAGTTTAAATTTGAAGGAAGAGAACTCATTTTGGATATGGGCGAATTCCGTTTTTTAAATGTACGTAACCAGGATGTACCAACGTATGTGGAACATGGTGCCGCAGACATTGGTGTGGTGGGTCTTGATGTCATTACAGAAAAAGAGCTGGACATCATTCAACTCCTAGACATGCAGCTTGGCAAGTGTAAAGTCGCCATTGGTATTAAAAATGAAGATGAACTTGACTGGTCCCGCCCGAATATTAAAGTAGCGACGAAAATGGTCAATATCACTAAAAACTACTTTGCACAGAAAGCTGTCGGTGTTGAAGTAGTAAAACTCTACGGTTCTATAGAACTTGCACCTTTGGTCGGTTTAGCAGATGCCATTGTAGACATTGTTGAAACCGGGTCTACCATGAGAGAGAATGGCTTGAAAGTGGCAGAAGACATTATGGATTCTTCGGCTTACCTCATTGCCAATAAAAACAGCTTTTATGCTAAAAAAAGTGAAATCCTTTCACTTTATGAAAAGATCAAAACTGTTGTAGAAAGAAATGCCTAACACTTCCGATTCACTCGACCTCTACGCCAAAGTAGAGGACCTTCTTGGCGTCAAAGAGGCTGCTCCCAGCCTCTATGCCCACTATCTCCTTTTTTTAAATACACAGGATTTCACGACTCTTTTGGACGTCGGCTGCGGCTCCGGAGATTTCCTGCGTCAAATGCAGGGTGCTTTGGAGATACCAAAAGTAAAAGGCATAGACCTTAGTCCTCTTATGGTGGCTCAAACACAGGAACAGGGCTATGATGCAGAGTGCATAGACTTATGTGATTTAAATGGCAACTACGACGTGATAACAGCTGTTTTCGATATGTTAAACTACCTGAACAAAACACAATTAGAAAGCTTCCTTACCTGTGTGAAGTCACATCTCAATGTCGGGGGACTTTTCCTTTGTGACATCAACACACTTTACGGTTTTGAAAATGTAGCTGTGGGGTCTTTCATTGTCGATGATGAAGATCGCTTTGTGACTGTAGACAGCGACTTTGAAAACGGGGAGTATGTATCAGAATTCACACTTTTTGAAAAAGAGGGTGAGTGTTTTAAAAAGTCTCAAGAAACCATAAATCAGTATTATCATAGGGTAGATGATTTAGTAAAATTGTCAGGACTTAAATTACTGAATGATGATGAAGTGAATTTATATGGCTTAGAGGAAGCGGATAAACGCTTTATAGTATTGGGAAAGTAGTGCTTGACTTGATGCGATAGTATGGAGTATGCATATACTTAATTCCATGCACAGATATTCCCTCTCTAGAAAGAGGGAATCGTTTAAGTTAAGTTTCTATTAAAATAAAAGGTAAGTAATAATAGATGGATTCATAGTAACGTCACGTTCTCCTGTGACTTTAAGATTAAATACACCTGTCGCACTTGCATTATAAGTAGTAGATTCTGTTGTATACGTTCCTGCTTCTAAAGTTCTTGTAATTTTAGAATTTAGACTAGCTCCGCCATCATCATCTTGTGCAATGATATTATCAGCACTATCTAATAAATATAAATACGTATCAGTACTTGAAGTTAAATCAATGCTTACTTCTGTCTCTTGTGTTAAAGTAAAGGTATTGTAAGCTGCATATCTTCCATCTCTATGTCTTGCATTCTCTGACTCAGCTGTCCATTCATCATCAATATCAAGTATAGTATATGTATAAGGTGGTGTAGTTGTCCCTCCAACAATTGCTCTGGCAATGTTTAGACGTCCTGCTGTAATCACTACGCCATTTAAGTTTGGAAGACGATCAACAGCATTTAAAATACGCATTTTTCTCTCAGTAGCAGTTTCATCTGGAAATTCTGAAGCCATCAATGCAACAGCACCTGCAACATGAGGTGTCGCCATTGATGTACCACTTTTAGTACCATATGAAGTTCCAAGTACGGTACTGTAAATACTAACACCAGGTGCTGCAAGTTCAACACTTGTTGCCCCATAACTTGAAAATGAAGCCAATTGATCATTACTGTCAGTGGCCGCAACAGTTATAATACTATCTACATCATAGTTAGCAGGATAATAGTCACCGGCATCATTATCATCACTACTATTTCCTGCCGCAGCAGCAAAGATAATATCTGCTGCTGCACCTTCAGCAATGGCATCTTCAAGGATTGAAGAGTAGCCTCCTCCACCCCATGAGTTGTTTGTAACTACAATGTTAACACCATAGTTAGTTTTTAAATCATTAAAATAATTCACACATTCAACTGCACCAGCTGTGCCTCCTGAACCAGCATCACTTAAAAATTTACATCCAGCAATTGAGACAACCCAGTTTACCCCAACAACACCTTCTCCATTGTTTCCTTCAGCACCAATAGTACCAGCACAATGACTCCCGTGACTATTATCATCCATAGGATCAGTATCACCATTTACGACATCTATACCATGGATATCATCTATATATCCATTGCCATCATCATCAATACCATTTCCTGCTATTTCACCAGGGTTAGTCCAAATATTGTTGATAAGATCAGGATGCGTATAGTTGATACCTGTATCAATAATACCTACAACAACGGTTCTACTACCTGTGCCAACATCCCATGCTTCAGGCGCATCTATGTCTGCATCTTGTGCATTATTCATACCCCAAAGACTGCTATAACTTGGGTCATTAGGCGTGGCATTTGTAGAAATACTGTCAAGCTGTATAGGTCTTGAAACTTCAACCAAGTCCATACCTTCTATTGTTTTTGCAGCTTGTACTAATTCATCTTCAGTAAGTGTTGAAGATGCTAACACTAAAATATGTTTTTTCCCTGATGCTAAAATACCAGGCTTATGTGATGAAAGTGCGAATCTTCTAACATTTTGAATATCATTTGCTTGTAGTTTTGTTTGCGCTAAAAAATTCTTATAGACAATAGACGGTTTAAAGCCTTTTTTTAATCGAACCATCACTGTTACAGGTTGCGTCTCTACAGAAATCTTCTTATCAATACTGGTAAGTATGTTGTTAGCATTATCTGCTGCATAAACATTATTAGCCATCATTAATGGCAATAATGCAAGTGTTAGTTTATGTATTCTTTTCATATTATCTCCCCTTGTTATATATAATATTTATTTAATAAAAACCTCTAATTTCTGAGTATGCCTGGCGATCTACTTGAGACCCATAGCTTTCCGTCCTATTTTCGCAAATAGTTTGGCTTTTTGCAGAGTATAATTTTAAATTAAAAATTATAACATATTAATATATACTATTGTCACTTAAAATTTATTTTAAAATATGATATTTAGAATCGTAAACAATGATGTGTGTAAATTATACACAAAGGTTAATGTAGAGGGAGTATACGTTAAGAAGGGGAAATGTATTGTAGGGTTGGCTTCAGCCGACCATTAAAAAATACGCGTAGGGTGCGTAATCACGCACCTTATATTTGGTGCGTGAGAATTACTATCTCAAGTTCTCGAATGGAGACTCGACAACATTTTTTCTATCCACGATGTATGGGATAAGCGCTGTTTGTCTTGCTCTTTTGATCGCTACTGTTACAAGCTCCTGGTGACGCTTACAGTTACCAGTCAATCTTCTTGGCATGATCTTGAATCTTTCACTTAAACTGAATTTAAGTCCATTCAAATCTTTATAGTCGATAAAATCAACTTTCTGCTCACAATATTTACAAAATCTCTTTTTAAATTTTCTTCTTTCTGCCATGGTCTGTTCTCCTAAAACGGTATTTCATCTTCGTTGATGTCAATCTCTGGAAGGTTGGTTGGTGCTGCCTGCTGTGGTGCAGCCTGTGGAGCCGGTTGAGAAGGTGCAGAGTAAGATTGCTGCTGTGGTGCAGGCTGAGAATAAGTATCTCCAGCCGGTGCTGAATTGTAGCCGCCACCTTGTGCTTCATCTTTACTCCCCAGCATCTGCAGGTTCTCTACAGTCACTGAGTGTTTACTTCTCTTGCTTCCATCTTGTGCTGTCCACTGGTCAAGCTTCAATCTACCATCTACCAGAACTTTGCTACCCTTACGTAAATATTGATTTGCAATTTCAGCAGTTCTTCCGAAGAAGGTCAAGTCTACAAAAAGAACTTCTTCTTTTTGCTCACCAGTGGCAGATTTGAATTTACGTGAAGTTGCGATTGCCGTGTTTCCAATGGCACTCCCACCTTGTGTGTATCTTACTTCTACATCTCTGGTTAGGTTTCCTGCTAAAATGATCTTATTGTACATAGGGTTGCTCCTGTTAGTCGCGTTAAATTATGCTTCTGTTGTTTCAGCTGCTGCTTCTGGAGCCGGTGTAGCTTCAGGTGCTGCTTCTGGAGCTGGTGTCGCTTCAGGTGCTTTTTCAACTGGTGCTTCAGCTTTTTTAGTCGCTGCTGCAACAAGTTTGTCAAATTGTGCGATCTCTTTATTTTTAACATATTTTACAGTTAAAAACTTAATGACATCTTCGTTGATCTTAAGATTTCTCTCAAGCTCGTTGATCACAGTTCCTTCGCCTTTGTAGAACAATACTGTGTAGTATCCTCTGTCATTTTTCTGTACAGGGTAAGCAAGTTTTCTCATTCCCATATCGTCAGTGGCTACAAGTTCTGCACCCTCTTTGGCAAGTACATCTTTGATCTTGGCGATCTGTGCTGCAGTCTCTTCGTCTGTCAGTGTAGGTTTAACTACAAACAGTGTTTCATAACAAGTCATATTGTTTCCTTTTGGTTTAATAGCCCATATAAATGCGGATAGCAATACCCGTCCAAAAATGAGCAAGAATTTTGGAAGCGATATATTATAGTAATTTACCTTCGTTTTTGTTTAAAAATAAGAGGTTCCCGTAGGGTGGATTCATCCACCGTCAAATCCCAATATCGGATGATTGGCAGGCAACCCCGCCCAACGCAAATATGCAGAGTACACAGAAATTACAGATGTTTGCTGTAAAATACCGGAAATATCATTTTCAAGGACGACCCATGAAGCAAAACAGACTTCTCTTTCTTTTACTGTCACTCATCTTCTCCACTACGCTACTACTGGCAGCAGACGGTGCCACACAAAGTACCGCAGCCATTTTGGTGGGCGCATTCTTCTCCGGGGTACTGCTTACCTTTACTCCCTGTGTTTTACCCATGGTACCCATTGTCTCAAGTATTATTGCCGGGCAGGGTGAAGAGGTGACAAAGACGAAAGCCGTGATGCTGGCTCTCTCTTATGTCTTGGGTACGGCAGTCACCTATGCCATTATGGGTGCTTTGGCAGGCGCAACAGGTGAACAGTTGCAGTCTTATTTCCAAAATGTCTGGGCGATCGGGGCGATGACCATTATCTTTATAGTCATGGCTCTTTCAATGTTCGGTCTTTTTACCATTCAACTCCCTTCTTTTATACAGTCCAGACTCAATGCAGAGTCACAGGGTATGAAAGGTGGTAATCTGGGAATGGTCTTTCTTTTGGGGATGATCTCCGCACTTATTTTGGGTGCCTGTGTCTCGCCTGTGCTTATCTCCTTCCTCTCTGTGGCTATTGCCACTTCAGATGCCACACTTGGGGCATTGACGATGTTCGCTCTGGCATTGGGAATGGGTGTACCGTTGATATTGCTTGGTTTTGGCGCGGGTTATCTCATTCCCAAAGCAGGGATGTGGATGGACAAAGTGAAGTATTTCTTTGGTGTTCTTCTGCTTGCTGTGGCCATAGAGATATTCTCTACCTTGGAACTGGTCAACACTTTGCTTCTCTGGGGTATGTTCGCCATTGGTATTGCCGTCTATCTGGGTGCGACACAAAGATTGCACCTTAAAAGTAACGGTTGGCAGAAGCTGCAAAAAACGGTAGCCGTGATCTTTCTTATCTGGGGAACGATCCTTATGGTAGGTGCAGGCTATGGTCAGCAGGACATTTACCATCCTTTACCTACGACCAATGTGACAGTTGTGGGTGGAGAGGGCAAGCCAAAGCTCTCCGGCGAAATGCCTTTTGAAGAGGTTGCTTCTGTGACTGCGTTTGAAATGAAAAAAGCAGAAGCCATGAATAACGACAAAAGTATGGTACTCTTTTTCCACACCGACACCTGTCCGGTCTGTAAACGTTTGAGAGAAACCACCTTTAAAGACCCCAAAGTACAGCAGATACTGAAAGAGAAGTACATCGCCCTCTCTGTCAATATGAGTGATAAGTCAGACCAGCAGATAGAAAAACTGAAAAAGATGTTCGGTGTCTTTGGACCTCCGGGCTTTGTGTTCCTCGGACCAGACGGTAAAGAGATAAAAGATGCCATGTTCTACGGTTATCAGGCAGCACCTGAATTTTATGATACGCTTGATCTGATCGCGGAGTAATGTTTTCACGTAGGGTGGGATTTCCCACCGCCACACATGTTAAAATTGGGATTTGACGGTGGATAAATCCACCTTACGCGTTAATGATAATGAATCAATATATCAATGTATTTTTTACAAATAACTCTGTATTTTGATGAGCATACTGTAAAGTAACACTTCTCTTTGGGTGGCAGGTGCTTTTTTCATCTCCAGTTCACCTTCGAGCAAGTGTTCAAATATTTTCAGCAGTGCAGCAGACTTGACTTTAAGTGCCAGTTGTGCTTTCTGCTCTTCTATCTGTTTGGGCAGTCTGTAGCCCAGGATCGCTGCTGAATCTACATGCCCGTTGAGTTTAATGTAAGCATGGAAAAGAAAGATCTGATTGACAAAATACTGTGTGGCACGCAGCAGATCGAACTCATCTTCTCCCAGGTCAAGCAGTTTGGTAATGGTTTCTGTGATCGCTTTTTTATTGAAGATGTCAATGAGCAGCTGTTCCGTTGCCAGCGGTGCGGTGGAGTAGACCAGTCTGTCCACGTCTTTGGACGTGACCTTCATACCCAAAATAGCCAGTTTATCCAATTCATTGACACAGAGTGCCATGTTGTTGTTGAGTAGCAGCATGAGGTGCTGTAGGGCATAATGGTCAATGTCCAGACCGATCTTTATGGCTTTTTGCTGCAGGACAGCCATGCCGTCACGAATGTTTGGTTCAAAAAAGCGTACCCAGACCCCGCCTTTCTTTTCGGTAAAGGAGCTTTGCAAACTTTTTGCAGATGTTTTACTCTCATCAAAACCATAGAGAAAATAGTTGTCGGCATTTTTATTGGCAAGGACAATGAGCTGGTCAAGCTCTTTTTTAGGGATTTTTTTATCGCCCTTGACAATGAGCAGATTGGTTCCCCCAAAAAGAGAAGTTTGAGAGAGGTAACCCTTTGCTTGCTGAAAATCCCACTCATCATAATAGAGTGTCAACATACTCTCTTTGGCATCAAGTTGGGTTTTATAGACTTCCATATAATGGTCTATCATGTAGTCATCTAGCCCGTAAAAAAGAACGGCTTTCGGAAAAGCCTGTTTGAGCCGTTGGTCAAATTCTCTTTGATACATTTAAAAATCTCCTTGGGAGATTTTTAAAGTGAATAGTGAATAGTGAATAGTGAATAGTGATTGGAGAGAGTATTTTTTTATCATAGTTCTGTTTCCTCTTTTGAAATCTTATTCACCAGTTCAGCCATGATAATCGCCTGGGCGATGTTCACTTCGGTGATCATCACGCGTATGCGGTCAAAGAGCATGATGTTGTCTCCGTTGAGGTGTACGACCACGCCTTTAATGTCACCTTGGAGTACCGCTTTGGCACTCTCTCCGGCTTCAATGACTTCTGCTTCGAAGAACATTCCTTTTTGAGAGTCTGCCCAGCGTGCAAATTTACGGTCTCTGAAGTCCCATTCTGCTTTGGTGGCTTCACGTTCCAGGTCTGAAACTCTGGCACAGAGCGGCTCAATGTTTCGCAACAGGTACGCCATCTCCTCTTTGTCATCGTTCAGCTGTGTTTTGATGAGACGGTGCAAAATAAGGTCGGCATATCTTCTGATAGGGGATGTGAAGTGGCTGTAGTGGCTGAAGCCCAGTCCGAAGTGGCCGACATTGTGTGCGGAGTAATTCGCCTGACGCAGAGACTTGATGATCATTGAGTCCACTTCTGCTGCCAGACCCATCTTCTCTGCCTCTTTTTGAATAGCACGTATGAGGGAAGGGGAGTCTTCATACTCTTCCACAAACAGTCCCACGGCTGCCAGTTCTGCAAGCAGTTGTTCTGTGCGTGAAAGCTGTGGCGGTTCGTGTATTCTGAAAATACCGTCACCTTCCCCTGTAAAACGTTTGGCAGAAGCCTGATTGGCTAAAAGCATACACTCTTCAATGAGTGAGTGGGAAGGGGTGCCGGTCTCTATCTGTGTGGCAGTGAGCAGATGCTCGGCATTGATGGTCAGTTTGGTCTCTTCCGAACGGAAATCAAAACCGTGTTTCAGTCTCTCGGTATGCAGTCTTTCGGTGATCTTCTGCAGAGGAAGCAGCCACTTGAGTATCTCCATGACCACACCGTCCAGACCTTCCGTACCATGTTCCAGTATGTTGTCGATGTTTTCATAGTTAAAACGGTGTTTGGAGTGGATGATGGCTTCGAAGAACTCCTCTTTCAAGGGTTTAAGCGTGGCTCTGTCAAGTTGGACTTTGGCCACAAAGGCAAGTCTGTCCACTTTTGGTTTTAAAGAACAAATGTTTTCACTCAACTCTCTAGGCAGCATCGGGAAAGATTTGTGCGGCAGGTAAGTGGTAAAGCCCCGTTTCTTTGCCTCTTTGTCAATGTTACAGAAGTAGGGTACATAGTGTGAAACATCGGCAATGGCCACGTAGAGTGTATAGCTCTCCAGGTCAAAATAGATGGCATCATCGAAATCTTTTGCCGTGACCGGGTCAATGGTACAGAAGTCAAGCGCTGTGAGGTCAACACGGTCAGGGTGCTCTTCTCTGATGACCTCTTTTTCAACAGCCAGGGCATCCTGCAGACACTCTTCGGGGAAGGCATCTTCTCTGTTGAAGAGGGCAAGGGAAATTTTTTCATCGACTTTCGGGTCAGCCAAATGTCCGAAGACTTCCATGACTTCATCCGTATCAATGTCGACTTTGAGTACGGTACCGAGTTTGAAGGCTTTGAGGTCCATTCCCTCCATAACAGCATGGGTAGGCTCTCCTGTTTTGATGTTCAAAACGGAGAAGTTTCCCTGCTCGTCTCTGTGGGTGTAGGCAATGGTAAAGAGGTGGGCCGGGGTAATGACCTGTACGACTTTTCCGCTGGCACGTCCGCGTTTGGCAATGATACGTTTGGCTACGACCACGTCGCCGCGTTTGGCATCACCCAAGTGGTCAGGTTCGATCAAAAGGTCTTTTTGCTCTTTGGAGTCAGCCTCTACGTAGCCACGTCCGTCTTTCCCAATGTAAAGGCGGCCGGCACGGTAGAGAGAGTTGAGCGTCCAGAGTCCGTTCACCTCTTCAATGGCACCCAGTTGCTGCAGGGCTTGGAAACTGTTCTTGTCTTCCTGTTCAATGTCAGATTCAAGGCAGCCATTGACAAGCTGTATGGAAAAAGCACTCATTTACATAGACCAGTGGTCACGCTTGTTTCTCCATGGAGAGTAGGGTTTTTCCCAGTAGCTGGGCAGTTCATGCCCTTCATTGACATTCTGGAAATACTTCTCTTCATGTTCGTGAATTTCTGCTCTAATTTCAGAGACATACTCAGCCTGAAGTTTCTCGTCAATGACAGACTGTGGAAGGTTATGTTCAACAAGCTCTTCTTCAAACTTCTCTTTGTCAAAAGATCTGCCCAGGAAAGTACAGAGGTTCATGACATCCCGTTTGGCATTACCCAGACAGGAGGTGGCACCCGGTGAAGGTGTCATGTTAAAGATCACCCCTTCGCCTGTGTTGATGGATGCTTCACCCAGCATGAGCTTTCTCTCTTTTTTATCCAGTACCTGCGGACGTACACCACCGAAACCTTTTGCGTAGTGAATATCATCTACACTCAAAGAAGGTACGATCTTTCTGGCATCTTTGACAAAAAGCTTTTTGTTGAAGTAGGGGATCTCAAAGAGAAAGTTTCTGAAGATGTAGTTTCTAATGTCGCTGTCTTTGAGCAAGTCCCAGAAGATGGTGACAATGTTGGCATCGAAGTTCAGTGTCTTCCAAAAGTCAAGGTAGGTGCCCGGTTTGAATCTTTCCAGTTTCGGCAGTACCAGTGCGGTCGGACCAAAACGTGTAAGTCCATGTTCTAAAATCTCCGGGTCACCGTGCAGTACTGCAAACGGCAGTTTCGGGTTTTGCACCATGTAGACTTTTCCGTTGAGCATGGTCTGGTTCGTCATGTAGAAAGAACCTGCCATTGGAAGTGTGGCATAGTCCAGACCATAGCCCATTTTATGGGCAAGGAAGAGGGAGTGTGCTCCGGCATTGACCACGACTGAGTTCGCAGTGAAAGTCTCTTTTGTCGTGGTGATTTTAAAGGTACCGTCTTCCTGTTTCTCTATCTCTTTGACCTGTGTATTCAGGAAGAGTTCAGTCTCGCATCCTTCCTCTTTTTTGGCATTCTCTATGAGGTTTTCCGTCATCTTTCCGTAGTCAACGGTGGTCCATTCGCCCTGTGAACCGATACCAACAATGGTTTCAGGACGCTCTTTGCCGTCTGCGTCAAAGACCAGTTTCGGCTCTATGGTCTTAAGGTGTTCTTTGTCCCAGACTTGAAGGTTGGGGAAAAGCTCTTTGAACTCTTCGTAACGTTCAAGTAAAAATTCGACTTCTCTGTCACCCACACCCAGTGCCATTTTCTGGTGGGAGAAGGTGATCTTGTTTTCCAGTTTGTGCTGCAGACAGTATTTTTCAACCATTTTGGCGGTCTTTTTGGTGATAGATGCTTTTGAAGCGGTATAGTTGGTCTCAATGTCACCGAAGTGAATGGTTTGTGAGTTGGCTTTCCCCTGCGTATTGAGCGGTGCGACTTTCTCATATTTTTCTAAAATAGCGATGCTTTCAACATCGGTATAGCGTGCCAGTTCATAAGCAAGGGCGGCACCGGAGATACCTGCACCGACAATGAGCACTTCATAGTGATTGTTTTCCATATCATGAGCCTTCATAGTGTATTGAGAAATTATAGTGGAAATTGATAAAAAGATGTCTGAAAAAAAGAGGAAAAAGCCTGAGACTTTATTTCGTCTTTTCTGTGCTTATTTCAACGCTTCCAGTCTTGCGATCCTCTGCTCCGTACTCGGGTGGGTAGAGAAGAGCTGCTGCATGGAGAAGTCATGTCCGGTAAAAGGGTTGATGATGAACATATGCGCTGTCTGCGGATCGGCTTCAGGCATAGCGATACCTCTGGCATAATCGTCCAGTTTTGCCAAACCGCTCTGTAGCCATTCCGGATGTCCTGTCATTTTTGCAGCGCCTTCGTCAGCCATATATTCACGGTTTCGGCTCACTGTCATCTGTATGACTGTGGCAACCAGGGGCATAATGAACATCAGTGCAAGGGTCACAAAGAGGTTGGGTCTGTCTCTGTCTCCGCCACCAAAGAACATACCGAACTGTGCCAGCATGGCAATGGCTCCGGCAATGGTAGCAGCCACGGTACCGATGAGCATGTCGTAGTGTTTGATGTGACTCAGTTCATGGGCAATGACCGCTTCTATCTCTTCAGGTGTCAGCAGGTCAAGCAAGCCCTCAGTGACTGCCACGGCAGCATGTTCATAGTCTCGACCCGTAGCAAAAGCATTGGGTTGTGCTTCGGGAATAATGTAAAGTGCCGGCATCGGCAGGTTGGCACGCTGTGTCAATCTCTCTACGATTTCATACAGTCCTGTGGCATGGTTTCTGTCAACGGGGTGAGCATCATAATGCTTCAGTACCTGCTGGTCACTGTAGTAGTAGGCATAAAAGTTCATCCCTGCCGCAGCAACAAAAGCAATCACCATCCCAGTCTGTCCGGCGATCATACCGCCAAACCAGATAAAAAGTAAAGTGAGTCCTGTCATGAGGGCATAGGTTTTGAATTGTTCCATATCAGATCCTCTGTTTTTGATTGCAAGTATATATTGTTTTCATCAATCAAAAGTAAATATGGTGTAGATATCTAAAATATATGTGTATGTAATTTGTATCCTACGCCATATACAGTTTTGAGGTATGTCGCCTTTTTCCCGTTATCACCGATCTTTTTACGTATATTCTTGATGTGGTTGTCGAGAGAACGGTGCGAGCTTATTGAAGAAAGTGCCCCTACCAACGTATCCCTGCCCAAGACGGTATTTGCATTTTGGATTAGTTGAGACAGGATCTCGAATTCTATAGTGCTCAGATCAAGAACATTTCCTTTAAACAATACCATCCTGTTCTGAAGTTTAAAGAGTGGCTGTTGGTCTTCTGTTCTTATGGCACTGTGCCTGCCAAGCTGTACCCAGATCCTTGCCTCCAGCTCTTCAAGGTCCAGCGGTTTGACCATATAATCACTTGCTCCATATTTGAAGGCCGTTAATTTTGATTTTCTATCGCTATAAGCACTGGTGACAATAACGGGCAATGCAATGCGGTTCTTGATGTTTTTCAAGATCTCAAAACCATTGAAGTCAGGCAGGTTTATGTCGAGAATAAGCAGATCGAAGTAATTGGTATTGAGTTGCGAAATACCGTCAGTTACTGTAAAAACAGGTGTCACGTTAAAATGGCATTCCTGTAAAAAATAATAGATCATCTCTGAGGCTGTTTCATCGTCTTCAACCAACAGTATTTTATGTGCTTTCATATGAGCAAACCTTTTCGGATATTCTTGACAACTACAGATTTAACAGATTTTAGTGTATTTTTGATGAGAGTTTCATTATATAATATTTTATTCCAAATAAAAAGGATTTAATATAACTTTTGTAAATGTAGGATAATAGTATTCTTATTCTATTGACAGCTTGTAAAGCTTGTAAATATTTACATCAGATATCATTGAATTTTCCGGGGGGAGAATAAATATGCAAAGTACTCCAGGGTCATTATGTTGACCAGACTACTACACAAAATGAAACATGAGCAGGACCAACCTTTTTACTCTATGATTCCCGTGTTGGTGATTGCCATATTCTATGTAGTTACTGTTAATACGACTGATGTGTTTTCCGGCAGACATAATTTTGGAGATCTTGTTGTCTTCCCTGCCGATGGCATCGCTTTGGGTGCAGCACTTTTTTTTGGAAAAAGGATTTGGCCAGGCATCTTTATCGGTCATTTTATCGCAGCATTGAACAGTGGTTTTGGATGGATGCCATCAGTTGAAATAGCCATGATAGTTTCGCTCGAAGCTGTGCTCGCGGTCCATCTGTTCGATGAGTATAAACTGGACAGAAGGTTGATACGTCTGGAAGATGTTCTGGGACTCATATTGATCATTGTCATTATATTGCAACCGTTCAGTGCGCTTTTGAGTAATATAATATGGCTGCTGCAATATATGTTCAACGAAAATATTGTATATAGTAAATCACTGTATTCGTGGTGGCTCGACAATATGGTTGAAGAGCTTCTTTTTGCACCGTTCACACTTCTTTTTCTTATTAATTACAAACAGATCCGTCTTTTGGAATTCTTCTTATATGGTCTCGGATTCACACTGTTTATCTATCTTCTGGAAATAAAACTTGATATTGAAAATCTCTCTGTGCTCATGACCTTTACCATACCGTTGGCCACCTTGATCGTTGCACACAAAGGAATGTCCTACGGTACATTGTATGCTGTCATAATTGCGAGCGTATCGGTATACGCTGCTGATCGTGGTATCGGTGTATTTTCTTTCAATTCAGACATCAACAATATCATCAATATGAATTTTTTTATTTTGACTCATGTTTTAACGGTTTTGGTCGTAGGTGTTCTTTTTGAAGAGAGGAGGAGAACGAACAGCGAACTATACCAAATGATCAACAGAGAATACCATGAACATGAAGAGCGGCAGCTACGGGTGTTGCAGCAAAGTCGTTTGGTACAAATGGGAGAAATGATAGCAATGATAGCACATCAGTGGAGACAACTTCTGAATAATCTCTCACTTGTCAATCAATTACTGGTAATGAAGTATCATCGTGACACACTGGAAGATGATGATGTGGACCTTTTTAAACAGAAGTCCCAAAAACTGATAGAGCATATGTCGGGAACAATTGATGATTTTCGAAACTTTTTTAGGGATGAAAAAGAGAAAAAGCGCTTTTGTATCAATGAAACGATAGAAAAAGTCCTTAGTATGACGGATGCAATGTTTACACTGCACAATATTCATATTGAATTCAAAGCCGGTCAAATATATTATGCAAAAGGATATCCGAATGAGTTTTTTCAGGCAATATTGAACCTTGTCTCCAACGCAAAAGATGCGTTGGTAGAAAGATCCCGGGAGGAAAAACATATTCAGATCGTAATCGATGAAACGGAGAATGATATTGTTATCAGTATAGAGGACAATGCAGGGGGTATACCTGATGCCATCATTGATAAGATATTTGATCATTATTTCTCGACAAAAGAGAATAAGAATGGTACCGGATTAGGGCTTTATATGGTCAAAATGATCATTATTGATCATATGCATGGGAATGTAACGGTTTCTAATACCCAGGAAGGGGTACGTTTTACTATTTTTCTGCCAAAGGATATGTGATGGCTCTACATAATTTTACACTTTTATATGTTGAAGATGATAAAAATACACAGGAAGAAATGAAGTTGATACTGCAGAGTGAGGTTAAAGTCTTTTATCAGGCATATAATGGAGAAGAAGGGTTGGCATATTATAAAGAAAAAAAACCGGATATCATCATTACCGATATCAATATGCCTGTTATGAGCGGTCTGGATATGGCTATGGTCATAAAAAACATGGACCGCTCCCGGCCGATTGTCATTGTATCGGCATTTGATGAAAGAGGTATTCTTTTGGATGCCATTAATATCTGTATAGATGGTTTTGTGGTCAAGCCCATCAATGTTGAACTGCTGATGGAAAGACTTGAATTGATAGCCCAAAATCTGCAAAATAAGATCGATGCACAGCGTGCAAAAGAAATGGTACGTAAAGCGAAAGAGGAAAAACTGTATGAACTGGCACATCATGATGCGTTGACATCCATTCCAAACCGTTTTCTTTTTAATCAACAGCTCAATATGGCGATTTCATTGTCGAAAATAGAGAAGAATGACATGTCACTTTTTTTTATAGATCTGGATAATTTCAAAAATATTAATGACAGTTATGGGCACAAAGCGGGAGATGCCATACTTGTAAGTGTAGTAGATAATATCAGAAGTACTATTCGAAAAAGTGATTTTTTGGCCCGTATCGGTGGAGATGAATTTGCACTCATAGTTGAAAATGTCTCTAGCAAAGAATGTTTAATGGTTTTGGCGAGAAAGATCATAAAATCAGCCTCCACACCTATCATCTTTAAAGGAAATCATTTACAGGTATCCTGCAGCATCGGTATCAGTATGTGCATAGAAGGAAATTCTGACAGAGAAGAACTCATCCAGCAGGCGGATTTTGCTATGTATCAGGCAAAAGCAAACGGAAAATCTGATTTTCTTTTCTATCGTCAAACAACAGGAGGAGTTTAATATGAAAAGATGGTCTCATGCAAATACAGGGACAACAGAAATCCAAAAAATGATGTACCGACCCGTAAAAACGAAAAGAAAGGGCTGCATCCTGCATATAGGTATGCATACGACAGGGGCTTCTTCTCTTCAGAAGAATCTAGCTGACAATGATAACAATATAAACTTCGTATATATTGACCTGGGTACGGCGGATCATAGTATGCCGCTCTATGCACTTTTTGGAAATAAGCAGAAGACCAACAAATATGTGACCGAACTGAAGTATGCTACGGAAAGGCTTATATCGATACAAAAACGTATTGATCAACTCTTCCGTCAAGCTGTTCAGAGGAATGAGCAGTCTAAAACATTTGTTCTTTCCGGTGAAGGAGTGACTATGCTGGATCAACCTGAACTGCTACAGCTTAAAAGATATCTTACTCAGTTTTTTGAAAAGATCGAAGTCTTTGCCTATGTCCGATCTCCTATTGCCTATATGAACAGTATGGCTCAGGAAAGAGTGAAGGATGGCAGTATCGATTTTGAAAACCTGGATATTCTGTATCCACACTATAGGCACAGTTTGAGCAAGTTTGACCATGTTTTCGGGAAGAAGAATGTACAGCTGTGTCCTTTTGATAAAGAAGGATTGTATGATGGGAACATTACCAATGATTTTTTGGAGCGTCATCATTTGAAAGTCAAGAGAACGCAGTTCAGGTTTACAGACACGGCATTGTCTCTTGAGGCTATCTCATTTCTTTACCTCTTTTATAAATACGGCCCGGGATACGGTATGGGAGCGAATAAAAAACGTCAGAATGATGCTTTAGTAGAATATATGATATCATTTGGAACGAGAAGTGTGAAGATCTCTATGTATGCGTTCAATATATTGTTTGAACTGTACAAGGAAGATATACATTGGATTGAAACCCGTCTCGATACACCACTACTGGATGAAGCGGCAACGATCTTTGACCAGGTCGATGAGATCCGGTGTGAAAAAGACCTTATTGTTGTGGCAAAAGAAAATATGGAGCAGTTTAAAGTACATGTTTCGAATATGATCTCCGTAGATGATGTTGTAGGCGCTACTCTTGATGATCTAATTGTGCTTATGCAACGATTACGGAGAGCTATCAATCATGATATGATTCATAGAACAGAGAAAAAGATTCAACATCCGTTCAAGCAAAAAAATAATAGGCTAGTCTGTTAACTCCTCATGTTGCTAATTATACCCAGATGTCACATCTTTTTCTGTGATAGGGGATGTTTCCACGGCTTGTTCCAAAAGTCTTCTAAAAACAAGACCTCTATATTTAGATAATCTGCGATTAAATCGAAAGGCTATGTCCGCATTAATTAACAGTAGGTACATCCAAAAGTGTTACAATCAATAAGAAGTTAAGATGATAAAGAAGACCGCAGTCATGTAAAGTAAAGCTTTTTCAAAACTTTTAAAACAACTCATAAGCCTGATACCTTCCCAAAAAGAAAAACTTGAATCTTCCCTTTATGAATCTAATGCAATGGATAAAATATCTGATGTCATCGATATAGAAAATATCACTTGTGAAAATTGATGTCAAGCGACACAAGGCAGCATCTCTCAGCAATAGTGATTAAGGGGGGGGGTGGATAGAATTTACTTAGAATTTAGGTGCGAAAGTTAAGGACCTAACTAAACCAAATACGAGTCTCGGCCAATGGCTTGCTATCGTTTCTCTATTCTGCTATACTGCACGTATTGAAAGATGATTTAGAGTTCATCTTTGGATTGACTTTTATTGATGACCTTCGTTTGCAGTATTATCCTCCCCAAGAACACTCCACTTTATATTTTCAGTCACTTCAGTAATGATGTGTATAAACAACCAAAGGAATTGCAATGGCAAATCAAGTAAATGGAACAGTAAAATGGTTCAACAGTGAAAAAGGTTTCGGTTTTATCGAACAAGAAAATGGCGGAAAAGATGTATTTGTACACTACCGTAATATCAACAATAATGGTTATGACCGTGTTTCTCTTAATGACGGACAAAAAGTAACTTTTGAAGTGACAGAAGGCGAAAAAGGCTTACAAGCCGAAAACGTTACTGGTCTTTAAGACCATCACCATGGACAGAGTATTCTGTCCTGGCTTAAACAGTTTCAAAAAGAGACCAATAGGTCTTTTTCAAAGCTGTTTAAAGGAAATGTATGAAAAGTAAAGAGGCTGTTTTGGAAGCGTTAAATGAAGGTAAAAATCTCATAAGTAGCATTACAGGGTTACAGTACACGCTTATCGATGCCAAGTTGCACACTCGCCATAGTGAAAAAGGTGACTGGGAAGAAAGTAATCTTCATTTTTATAATCCACCATCTTGGCTCAACCTAAAAATAATAGAAAAAAAATCTACCTCCTAATAATTGGATAGTGTCTCATTATTTGATCTACTCTTAAGGGGGATCTCCTTTTCAATAGCTTTTGAAAGATCTTTCATAACTTACTTCTCATTTTCACTTTTCGGATAGACAACATAACCTTTTTATGCTACGATATTTAAAATCAAACATAAAAGGTTTCAAAAAATGAAAAAATTACTCCTTGCAGGCTCCCTGATCGCATTTTCCATGACAGTGATGGCCAATGAAGTGCCGACAAATGAAACGCCAACACCGGGATATAACCATAAGATACCTACGGATATTATGACGCCAGATAATGTCAAAACACGTATTGGTGACTTGCATTTTTATGATGGTCTTCCAACCAAAGAGACGCTGGTTAAAGTTTATGATAATCTTGACTTTATTCGTGGGGTAGATGTATTTTTAAACTTTATCCCTGCAACGTCCATTGAGGCGATGCGTATGGGTATGAAGTCTATGGGTGTGGTGGATTACAATGAAGTGATGGTCATGGATGATCTGATGGACTCTTCTCCTCTTTTTTTAACAGGTAATACAGACACGGTCTATGCAAGTTCGATCATCGACCTGGCAAAGAACGGGCCAACGATCGTTGAAATGCCTGCGGGTGCAGGGCCTGGAACGATCAATGATGCCTTTTTCCGTTTTGTGGTTGATATGGGTGCTCCGGGGCCGGACCACAAAAAGGGAGGAACCTATCTTCTTCTTCCACCGGATTACAAAGGTGATCTAAAGCCTACCGAGAACGGTATGCAGGCAACCATGAAAGCAGATACCCGTGTCACCGTAGATGTGGGAGGAAAGCCGACCAAAGTGTGGATCGCCCAATCAACCTCTTATACGAACTGGATGATCCTGAGAGGTTTTTTGAAAGACGGTAAACCCGATGCTGCCTCAAAAATGTGGAGAACCGGACTGAAGATCTATCCTTTGGACAAAGCAAAAGAGCATAAACCTATGAAATTCGTCAACGGTTCCAAGAAGTTCTTCAATACCATCCATGCCAACAACTTCAAATTTTACGAAGAGTTGCATCATGTCCTCCAGTATGAACCTATTTCATTTTTAGACCCGGAACTTCGCGGGCAGGCGGCAGCGATCGGTATTGAAAAAGGGAAGGCATTTGAACCCGATGAGAGAATGAAAAAGATCTTAACAGATGCGGTAGCGGTAGGAAATGCGACGGCAAGAGGGATCTCTCTTCGACCACGTGACCCCAAAGCCTATCTTTTTGAAGGGAAGCAGTGGTACACCGGTTTTGTCGGTAAAGATTACCGCTGGCTTTTAGATGGCGGTAAAGGCGGACGAAACCTCGATGCCCGTACGCTCTTCTTCTACTCTGCAACGGTCAATACACCGGCAATGGCACTTGAAATTCCGGGAGTGGGTTCAAACTACGCATTTGCCACGGCTGACAAAGAGGGCAAGATCATGCATGGAGAGAAGAGCTACAAAGTGACACTGCCTGCCAATGTCCCTGCCAAAGACTTCTGGTCTATTGTTGTCTATGACCCTCAAACACGTTCAGAGCTTCAGGTACCGGGCGGGTCTATCTACCCGAGTAAAAATAACAAACGCGACAAGCTTGTCTACAACAAAGATGGTTCGGTGACACTTTACTTTGGTCCTAAAGTGCCAAAAGGTGCACCTGAAGCCAATTGGACACAAACAGTACCGGATAAAGCATGGTTCGTTCTCTTAAGACTTTACGGTCCGCTTCAGCCATGGTTTGACAAAACCTGGTCACCAAGTGATTTTGAAGAGATAAAATAATCCTTCGACCCTTGAGACTGTGAATGGAGGTTGTTTCACAGTTTCGGGACAGATGGTATGAACGTAATTAGAAGGTAAATATTTTAAGATATTTATCTTCATATCAAAGCATCTCCTCTTTCCTCTCCACACAATGTGCACTCATACCATCGATCATCGGAGCAACCGTTCTTAAGGTGACTGAAGGGTTTTCTCCGAAGAGTTCAGTATAGTATTTTGAAAACTTTCCCATATGTCTAAATCCCCATTTTTGTGCCACTCTCATGACAGAGATCTCTTTGACATTGGATTGGACTAATTCATGATGTACCATATTGAGTTTGGTGAGTCTGAAAAATTGATTGGGTGTAAAACCAAAAAGTGATTTAAAGGCGTTTTGCAGACTTTTTTCACTTATGTGATGTTTGGCTGACAGCGAAGCAATATTGACAGGGGCATCCATGTGATCAAAAAATGCTTTGCGTATGCGAAGGGCTGTCTTCTCAGATTTGGTAAAATGAGGCACATTGGCTTCCTGTGTATCTAAAATATGCATCATCGCATCTACGATCTGTGCTTCAATTTTCATACTTGTTTGCAGGGTAAGTGCTGTTGTGTCTTCACTATAGGTATCCAAGATATCCATAAGCAGAGAAGCTATCTTTTTATCTGTATCTATAAAATAGCTATCGACTACAGGCGTCAGTCTCTCATATAGTGAAGCGTATGCGGTTTTTTTAAGACTGACATCTATGAATTTCACTTCATCGTTGAACATCAGGGTGTAGGGCTTTTTATCATCATTAATGCCGATCATATCTGTTCTGATCTTCATCTGATCAATGCATGCTTTATTGGAGACCAAGGGTACGACCGTAAAATTAACGGTATCTATGGGTGCAATATAGTTATACATGAGAGAACCGCGAAAGTGCGAGTAGGTGATCTGTATATTGGGCAGAGAGAGGATCCTGTAGTTTCCATTAAGGGAATTGGGCTTAAGCTCATAAGAGCACAACAGTGTCCACTCTACAGCATATTTTGCCATATCGATATAGTTGTCAAACTCTTTTTCGTGGGACATTCCCTCTTTAAG
>JALSUP010000076.1 GCA_027071315.1 Sulfurovum sp. | reverse complement strand
TGGTCTTTTCTCAAAGAACGCCCGTCTACGCTTAGCTCTTCACCCCACTGAAAACCAAAACTGTTAAAACGCAAACGGCTGTAAAATATACCTTCACTGAACATTTCATTAAGCGTATCAACCTCTTTTGGAAGTATAAAATAGGACTCTTTCATGTTACTCTGGAGCGCACGCTTTTTAGGATTTTCATCCGTCTCATTTGCATACAATGTATGTGATAACAATAGAAATACTACTCCCCATACGACTTGCTTCATACTTTTATATCTTTCCTTTTGTCTCATCAAAAACTATTACAGCACCAAGTAAATATCTTAACAAAAATTAATCGTATAATTGTATCCAAACTATTTGAACGCTACCCGAATAAAGAAACTTTTTCAACACTGGATATTGACAAAATAACATAAAAGTGCTATTATCCACTGCTTTCCAAATATGGGGGTGACTTGGTTTCGACTGGAGTAGTCGGGGCTATGTGCATGTCGGACTGAGCAATTCCGTTACGCGGCTCACACGCATTTAAACGCAAACAATACAGATTACCGTCCAGCTTACGCAGTAGCGTAAGTCATTAACCCCGCTCACGCGGAGGACTGCCCTGCCTGGGAGTGTCATCTTAACAGGAGTCTTCGGACATTTTGGGTATCACATCTGATGACTATGCCTCGTGGAAGCTATGCCACAAGGTGAGAATTTTAGCTCGTCTAGCAAAGTTTTGAGTGTAGTACAAAACTAGATTAAAATTAACAACACCGACTAAGCATGTAGAGTCATAGTTCTAGCTATTTTAGGACACGGGTTCAATTCCCGTCGCCTCCACCAAACCACAATTTAACATACTCAATATAATCTATTCATATCCTCACAAACCCCATATATACGCTATAATATATGTATTTACAGTCTAACGTGATATAATCTATTCAACTAAATCTAACTTTTTAAGGGGCTATTATGGGGTCTAATTATAATTCAGCCCCTATCTTTAATGTGATAAGCCCCTAAAATATAAAAGGCTAACACTATGGCTAGACGTACGACAACTCTTACAGATACAGAAGTAAAAAGTGCAAAACATAAAGAAAAGGACTTTAAACTTTTTGATGGTAGGGGCTTGTATTTATTGGTAACCAAAGGTGGCGGTAAACATTGGAAACTAAAATATCGTATGTTAGGAAAAGAAAAGAAAATCTCTTTAGGGGCTTACCCTGAAATTTCATTACTTGAAGCAAGAGAGTTAAGAGAAAAACATAAAAGTGAAATAGCAAAACAGATAGACCCTAATGAACAAAAAAAACAGATCCGACAAGAAAGTAAAAAAGAAAAAGCCAAAAAAGAGAATACTTTTTATACGGTATCTCAAAAATGGCATAAAAGCTACAAAAGTGAAGTTTCAGAGGATTATCATACTAGACTGGGAAGAGCTTTAAAAAACTACACCTACAAAACATATACTCTTGAAAAGAATAGTAAACTTTGCATAAAAGACAAGCCCATATATGACGTTACACGCTTAGACATCATAGCCATATTGGAGGCACTTAAAAGTAAAGGTTTAGCGGAAACGGCAAGAAGAACTGCAATGCTTCTTAACAAGGTCTATAAATATGCAGTTACTCACGAATACACCTCACACAATATAATAGCTGATATTGATCTGCCCATAATATTGGGTAAAAAGATAAAAAAACACTATCCTACTTTCAAAGACACTAAGGACATCAAGGGGCTTTTAAACAACATTGATGAATATAGTGGTGACTACTCTACTAAAATGGCTTTAAAGGTGCTTCCTTATGTATTTGTGAGGAGTTTCAACATACGTCATATGGAGTGGGATGAGATAAACTTAAAAACTAAAGAGTGGATCATCCCTGCACACAAGATGAAAACTAAGATAGAGTTTACCATGCCCTTACCTCATCAAGTCACAGACATACTCAAAGAGCTTAAAGTAAACGCTTTAAGTACTGTCTACGTATTTCCCTCTTCCATATACAAAGACAGACCACTTAGTGATAACACACTTATATCTGCACTAAGACGTATGGGCTACTCTAAGGATGAGTTTGTACCTCATGGATTTAGAGCCATGTTCTCTACGATAGCGCATGAAAAAGCAAATGAAGAGAACGGACACACCTATACCGGTGAAGTCATAGAAGCGTTACTTGCACATAAAGAGCCTAACAAGGTCAAAGAAGCCTATAATCGTTCCAGTTACAAGGAAGCAATGAGAGGGTTAAGTAGTTGGTATGCTAATTATTTGGAGGGTGTGAAGAATGGAGATAAATAATCAAATTCCGTGTTCAAATATACACAAAGCACTTTTAGATGAAAAATATGTAGAAATTTTATTTACACTTGACCAGTCTAGTATTACAGAAAAAAGCCGAGAAAGAATGAATAAGTATGTTGTAGAATATTTAGATAATCATCAAAAGGATACATATCTCTCAACGACTCACACCTTTATTATAGGCTTAAACAAAAAAGAATATGTCATATATGAAGTAAAATTGCTAATAGACAGCTGGTTTGAATTTTGCTACGACAAGTATATTAGTGTTAATTTCTTTGTAGGTGAGTATCTAGCTGAGCTTTTTAACAGAGGGATATATACTGAAGAGTTCTTATTTCAAATTGAGAATTATCGTAGAGAAAGTAAGTTAAAATCTTATCAACATACAACAAAGGATATTGAAGAGTTTCTCTCAGTATTAGCAGGAATTTATTTTAACTATCTTAACTTTCGCACCTAAACCCAAGCATTTTCTGAGTGACATCCTGCAACACAGCGATAATACTCACTAAATCCTCATTCCTGTTGACAACATCTTCGATTTTAGCTATTTCATCAAGTATGGT
>JALSUP010000075.1 GCA_027071315.1 Sulfurovum sp. | reverse complement strand
ACCATACTTGATGAAATAGCTAAAATCGAAGATGTTGTCAACAGGAATGAGGATTTAGTGAGTATTATCGCTGTGTTGCAGGATGTCACTCAGAAAATGCTTGGGTTTAGGTGCGAAAGTTAAGTTAGCATAAAATACTATTGGACAAGCCACTCTTTTTCAACTAGCAAGGTTTTTCCTGAAAAGATCTGCCCAAAAAACCTGTCGCCTACCTTATAAGTACCAACCCCTTTGGGTGTCCCAGTCATGATGATGTCATTGTCTTCAAAAGACATAAAGCTTTGAATCTCTTCAATCATCACATCGGGTTTATACATCATTAAGTCATAAGTAGCAAACTGGACCATTTGATCATTGACAAAAAGTTTCATACGCAGATCTTTCTCATCTCCGTCAAAAGCGACGAACGCACTCAAGACTGCTGAACGGTCAAAAGCTTTGGCTCGCTCCCAGGGTAAACCTTTTACTTTCAAATGGTTTTGAATGTCGGCATAGGTCAGGTCCAGTCCAAATCCGATGCCTGCAATTTTATTTGCTTTTATAAAGAAACAGATCTCTCCTTCAAAACGGCAATATTCCGAAAAATAATAGAGTGTATCGGTAATGGCAGAATTGGGTTTATTGAAAACCACCATAGACGAAGGAATTTCATTCCCCAACTCTTCTATGTGTTCGACATAGTTTCTACCTATACAAACGACTTTCGAGACAGCATATTGCTCATTTTCAAATTGAATTGTTTTCATTAAAAGCCTTTC
This sequence comes from Sulfurovum sp., assembly GCA_027071315.1. Taxonomy (GTDB): domain Bacteria; phylum Campylobacterota; class Campylobacteria; order Campylobacterales; family Sulfurovaceae; genus Sulfurovum. The sequence continues at coordinate 2,196 of JALSUP010000075.1, read as the reverse complement.
TGTTTTTGTATTCTACTTGTATTCACTAAATGTCTTATTAAGAATTATTTGTAGTTTATTTAGGCACAATTAAAAGAAGAAAGCATCACGTTTCCTAAATTTATCTATAAACGGATATACACATGACCATGCAAGAACAGACAAAAAAAATTTTAATGGCTGCCATACTGGCCATCATCGCATTGGCTGCCATGCTGCCTTTTTTTACCGTACAACAGTCTATGCTTGTCTCTGCCATAGTCTTTATGGTCACACTTTGGACCAATGAAGGTTTACCGCTTGCCGTTGTTTCACTCCTGCCCATCATTGTTTTCCCTGCAACCGGTGTATTAAGCACCAAAGAGACGGCTGTCAACTATGCCAACCCTATCATTTACCTCTTTTTGGGTGGATTTCTCATTGCCATTGCTGTTGAAAAGACCGGTTTGCACAAGATCATTGCGAACAAAATGCTTGGTCTCTTTCCCAGTTCGGTCAGAGGTATTATTTTTGCGCTTATCATTACTTCTGGGCTGTTGAGTTCCGTACTTTCCAACACGACCACCACCCTGCTCCTCCTCCCCATTGCCCTCTTTTTGACAGATGAAGTCAAACTCAAAATGCGTTTGGCACTCGGTATTGCCTACGGTGCCAGTATCGGTGGTATTTTAACACCTATCGGAACACCGCCGAACCTTATTCTCATGGGGATCATGGAAGAACTCGGCATGCCTGCCATTCCCTTTGCACAATGGATGTATCTGGTCGCGCCGCTGGTCGCTGTCATGTTCCTTGTTGTAGGCTATGTACTGAGTTTGGGTCTGGATGATCATAAGATTGAAACAGACCTGCATGTACCTGCACTCAACAGCGATCAGAAAAAGGTCCTGGCAGTTATTTTTGGACTCATCGCCCTGCTTCTGCTCAATGCCCCTATCAAACCGTATTACAATGGTTTGGGACTCAGTGAACCGGGCATTCTTCTCTCTGCCGGTCTCTTGCTGTTTGCACCGCCCTTCTCCATATTGAACTGGATGGATGACAAAGAGAACATTCCTTACCGTATTATGTTCCTCTTTGGTGCAGGTTTTGCCATTGCCAAGGCCTTTACAGAAACGGGTATGGCATCTGAAATTGCTTCACATCTCATTGCATTTTCCGGCATGCCGCTGATCGTGTTTCTCTTTATTATTGCAACTATGGTCACTTTTACCACGGAAATTACATCGAACACGGCACTCATTTCCATTATGCTCCCCATTCTCTACAAGGTTGCAGAGCAGACCGGCCTGGATACCACCCTCATCATGATGGTCGCCACAGTCTGTGCCTCGTATGCCTTCATGCTTCCTATTGCCACTCCGCCAAACGCTATTGCCATGAGTTCAGGTGTCATTTCCATCAAGACCATGGCTACCTACGGTTTTATTTTTAACATTGTAGGTATCATACTCATCGTCACCGTTGCCAAATTCTTCTGGGTAAGCATTATCTGATAGTGTTTCAAAACACTAGAGTTTCCCTGTTGAGATCGCTTTCTTTTTGATCTCTTCTTTGACTTCCTTCTTCTCTTCATAAAGTGTATATGCCACATAGTATTCATAAATGTTGGAGACATAGGTAACTGTTTCGGCACCTATATTTTCCGCGGCGATGATCTCAACATTGTTAAACCAGACATTGGGGTCGTAGCCTTTCTCTTTCGCGCTCTTTCTCAGCTTGGCGATACGTGCCGGACCTGCATTGTAAGAGGCAAAGGCAAAGAGTGTCTGGTTCTTTTTATCCATCCCATACTCTTTAAAATAACGATCAATAATATAACGATGGTACTTGATACCGGCATGAATATTGGCATCAAGTTCATTAATGTTACCCACCTTCATGGACTTCCCTGTTTCGGGCATCAGTTGCATGATGCCGATGGCACCGGCTTTACTTTTTGCTTTTTGCTTAAGTTTTGACTCCTGATAGCCCTGTGCGATCATCAGTCTGTAACTTAAGTTGTACTCTTTGGCATACTTTTTGAAAATATCAACCACTTTGTCAAATGCTTCCAGACTCTTTTTCGTGATCTCCGGTTTTTCAAATTTATAAAGGGGGTAGCTACTTAGCTCCTCCTAGTTATTCTTTCCAATTATATCCATAAGTTACATCTTTTCTAGTAACAGGAGACGTGTCTACTGCTTGCTCTAAAAGTCTTCTAAAAACAAGTCCTCT
>JALSUP010000074.1 GCA_027071315.1 Sulfurovum sp. | reverse complement strand
CTGAATGTAGTTTTTATACATATTTTGTCTATCTCGTGTCCATGAAGATGGTTTACACTTTTTTTCAAAATACATCTCAGCTATCTTGTCAACTTTTGTATTCTTGTTGAATGGATTTAGAAGAGACTCTTTAAGCTCATCACGATACTCATCAGCTTCTCTACGAGCTAGTCGTTTTGCTAAAACTAGCTTGAATACTAAAGCTTTTAGTGTACTCTTTATCCTCTAATTTAAACCTGTAGCGAAATTGAGTGTAATCTTCGTTAGCAACTAATCCAGTTTCTACTTTATTTACAAACTTTTTTTTAAATGAATTACCATGTGCCATAAACTTTTCCTTCTAATTCTAACTAATATAAAAACCCAAACATCCAAAGGGCAATTTTATTCCCAATTCCCACTTCCAAACCATCACTTGCAACATATGAATTTTTTATATCTTTAATCTGACTAAAGCCTTTACCCTTTCCACCCACTTCAAAAGTATATTTCTCTTCACAATAAAAATCACCATGCGTACTTGCAAAAATACCCTCATCGTTTAATGATTGCTTGTTTTTATAGTAATTATCAAGCTGATTAACAAAGAATGTTTCTCTAAGATTGCCTATATTTGGTTCTTTTGTGTACATAAGATTTGGATTTGCTAAAAAAATCTTCTCAGGTTTATCAAATGCTTTCATACTTAAAGAGTTCTGCATAAGAAGTTTTATAAGCCCTGCATCATCAAGTTTTGAGAGATAGTCTTTGAGTGTTCTATCATCTTTAATATCTGCTGCTTTTTTTAACTCACTCATTGTTGGCTCAAATGGAACACTTTTAATAATGACAGAAAGAAGCATTTTTATCTTCTTAATACTGTTACCACTCATTTTAGGGTAGATATTAAGCAGGTCACTCTCTATAGAGACATTAATGTTTTGTTGTAGAGTTTGAAAAAACAGAACTTCATTAGGCATAGATAGAAAATAGGGATAATAGCCATGCTTTAGATACTCTTTAAAGAGTGGGATTATTTTTTGATCTCTCTGCTCAATCTCATTTTTAATAGTAGATGCAATATCAATATGCTTAGATAATATATCTTCAAGAGTAATCGCTTCAAAACTGTATCCGTAATGCAGTTCTAGAAACTCTCTAAAGCTCATTCCTACCATAGTATATACGATAGCTCGTCTGCTTAAGTCATGACTCCCTTTATTTATCTGTAGTGCAGAACTTCCAGTCGCAATAATTTTTAATTTATCAAATCTATCGTAGATATTTTTGAGTTCTGCTGACCAGTTCTCATACTTATGTATTTCATCAAAGCAAAGAAGCTTCCCGCCATTTAACACAAACTCTTCAGCTATCTGAGTCATAGTGTATTTTGAAGTGTTCTCAATATCATCAAGATTTACATATAAGGCTTTATTAGCATTATAGTTCTCTTTGATATATTGTGCGACTGTAGTCGTTTTACCAATTCCTCTTGAGCCAATAATAATAGACAACCTATGCTCTAGTTTTTTGGTCTGAATAAAATACCTTTTGTACTCTTGATTATTGATATTAATAAAGTCTCTACTTTTGATAAACAATTCTTCTAACATACCTTAATCCTTCAAATGTCTTATAATACAATTATATCTTAAAATAGTATGTGTTGCAATACATACCTATAAATCTACCTTTAATTTTAAACAAGTATTTTTCTTGTTTTGGTTCCCACATTGGTTCCCCCTTTGGTTCCCACTTTTTATGGAACTAATAGTACTGCGCAAGGAATTAAAAAGAAGTTAACCCCCTAGATATAGGGGTTTTGGAATCAAAAAGAAGCTTAAGGAAACATAAAACACAAGTCTTGAAAACCGGCGAGGGTTACACCTCCCAGAGTTCGAATCTCTGATGGTCCACCATCCATCTATTCAATAACATCCAAAATAGTCCAATAACCCCCTAAACTACGAACAATCATAAAAATTAGCATCCAACGCAATTCACTACCATTTACAGTAATCTAAGTTTTATTGCGGTAATCTTTGCGGTAAGAGAATTCTACCACTGGAGCTTTACCGCAATGCCTAAAAAAATCATACCATTAACTGACAAAAAAATATCTACCTCCAAGCCTCAAGTAAAGCAAACTAGCCTATCTGATGGAGATGGATTACGATTCATAATTACACCTAAAGGTAGAAAGTTTTTTAGGTTTGATTATACAAGACCAACAGTAGATAAAAAAGAAACTCTATAACCTGATACGGCTACACTAATTCACACAAAGAATATAAAGCTATTCTGAGTTAAAATAAGATGAATTAAGTGAGGTCAATATGGCAGTTAAAAAATATCCACAAGAGTTGAGAGATTCAACAGTTCAGTTAGCACTAAATAGTGATGACTCAGTTTTAAAAATAGGAAAAGATTTAGGAATAAATCCTAAAACAATTTATAATTGGATTAGAGAATATAAATCAGCCAATAATATTAAAATAGATGCTAGACGAACTACTCCAAAATCTACAGTTAAAGAGACAGTAGATGACGAAAATATCCGGCTAAGATCCGAGAATAAAATACTTAAACAAGAGCGAGATATTCTAAAAAAGGCAGCGGCATATTTCGCAAAAGAAGTTCTATGAAATATGCCTGGATCAAAGAGAATAAATTGAACTTCAGTATTACAACAATGTGTAAAGTTTTGAAAGTTAATATGAGCAGTTACTATCACTGGGTTAGAACAGGTTGTATAGAGGAGAGAGTGGATGAAGAGCTTAATAGCCTCATCAAGAGTATCTTTAAAGCTAACAGAGAAGCCTATGGGCAAAGACGAATCAAAGAGGCTTTACTGAAGAAACATGGACTTATTGTTTCAAAAAGAAGAATAGGAAATATTATGAAATCTCTTAATCTAGTTCCAAAAATGAGAAAAAAATTCAAAGTGAATACAACAGATTCAAATCATAATCTTCCAATTGCTCCAAATATTTTAGATAGAGATTTTTACAGTGGATTAGCAAATACT
>JALSUP010000073.1 GCA_027071315.1 Sulfurovum sp. | reverse complement strand
CAGCATTACTTGGTCTTGATCCTATGATGAAAGACTCTGGAACATTTAGAGGAAAACAAAGAATATCAAAACATGGGGGACAACAAATACGAAATCTTCTGTACTTACCAACACTATGTGCTATTCAGCATAACCCTAGAATTAAAAAGTTTTATGAAGGTCTTACAGCCAGAGCTAAAACAAAAAAACTTGCTGTTATTGCTGCCATGAGAAAACTCATTTTAATGGCTTTCTCTATTTTTAAAAGTAAGGAAGATTATCAGCCTTTATTGGCTACTATTTAGGATAGTTAACATTCTGTGGAAAGCTGATTTATTCAGCTTTCTTTAACACGGAATCTACGCGGATTTAAAAAGTCTTTTGTGTAAACGAATCCGTTTCGTCAAAGGTGCAGTAAAATCACACAAAAGAAGGTGCGTCGTTGGCGAAGAGGATTAGATCTCCGGGCATCGTCTGCTCTATCAGCATCTCTTCCATCCCTGCTTTCGTTGCAAGCTTCACCAGTTTGTCAGGGTCAACAAATTTTTTAAAGATGGCATAGTTCAGATCACCGGTCACGACGACGAGATCAAAGACTTCATTGGCACGTTTTGCCACCTGTTCATTCAAACTGTCATCGACTTCGACCAGACCCGGAGTGATGACCACTTTTCTGCCTTCATAGGTGGAAGCCAGATCGAATGATGCCATGGTACCGTCTATGTTACCGTTGAAAGAGTCATCGAGTATCACTTTCCCGCCGGCATCCATGCGCTGCAGCCTATGATCGACAGCCTTAAGTGTTGAAAGACCTTTTTGAATCTCTTCATCACTCAAACCAAGCTCTTTGGCAACCAGGACCGCTGCGGCAAGGTTCATGGCATTAAAGGCACCCAATATGGACGCTGAATAACGTGTGCCATTGAGGGTGAAAGAAGTCGCTTCCAACGTGGCTTCAACATCTTCTATGAGGAACTCCGGTGCCGGCAGAGGATGCTTCATATCAAGCGCCTCTTTTTCTCCAAAGGTATGTACGATCTTTTCAGGTTTGACCATAGCAGAAGCATGTACCCAGGCCTCTTTCAAACGAGATGTTTTTAAGATCTCCATTTTTGTATTTCTAATGTTTTCCATGGTTCTAAAATACTCTATATGCGCAGGACCGATCTTTCCTACGACCACATAGTGAGGGTTCACAAAGGTTGAGATCTCTGCAATGTCACCTTCTCCTCTTGCACCCATCTCAACCACATAGACTTCTGTGTCTTCAGGCAGGTCATCATTGATGTCTTTCATTACACCGCCAAAAGTATTGACAGAACGCGGTGTAGCATAGGTTCGGTATTTGGCCTTGAGTAAGTGTTCAATATAGTTCTTGATACTCGTCTTTCCGTAACTGGCTGTAATACCAACAACGGTCAGATCTTCCATAGATTCTATCTTCTTCTCTGCTTTGACTTTAAAACCGTTAAAGAGGATCTTTTCTATAAACATAGAGATGAAATAGGCCAGGAAGACAGGGATCACGATCGTATAATGGTTTAAAGCAAACGTGAAGAACAGGCCAAAGAGGATCATGATCGCATAGAAACGTTTGACCCTTCCTGTCCAGACTAAAGGCTTATCGAGTCCTTTGTACCATTGAAACAGAAGTGCCACATAGGCAAGGACGACCACAAAGCCGTAATCAGTGGTATAACTCACCAGCATATAGAGGGCATAAGGGATCAGGAAGTAGACGAAGTGCCACCAGGTCTTTGTATGGTGGAACATTACACGGTTCAGTTTGTAGCTGTACCATTGTAAATTCGTAATGGCATAATATCCCATTGCCAAAAGAAAAAGTATATAAAAAACAGTATTTGCGATGAGTATCATGAGTGGTCCTTGCATTGTTTGGTTATGGTCTCAGCTATGAAGTGTGCATGTTTAAGAAAGAAGAAATGGTCACCGTCCAGAGGGTAGAATTGAGAATCTGAAATGAGTCCGGCTATCTTCTCTCCTGTATACAAAGGGGTTGCCGTATCTTCTTCTCCCCAAAAACAGAGTGCTTTGCTTTTAGAAGCGGAGAAAGCATCTTCAAAGTCTTCATCAACGACATTTTTAAAGGTTTCATACATTTCATGGCTCATTCCCTGTGCATCGGGTGCCACAAAAAGCTGACGGATCTTGGTAAAACCAAGTGGCTTGAGCAGTTTAAAGGTCGCGATCTTTACTTTTACTGACCAGGGTTTTTCTGTGACTATACCCGCAGAAGAGAGTAACACAAGACAGGGGGTAGCGAGTAAAGTAGCTACTTTACCTCCAAAAGAGTGTCCCATTGCTATGTGAGGGACAATGTTTAATGTTTTTAAGAATTTCTGCACAATATGTGCATAATCTTCTGTCGTCAGGATCATCTCATTGGAGCTCTTACCAAAGCCGGGCATATCCAGATAAATATGTCTGTATTCAGGCAAGAGTTTTCCAAATGCCTGTTTCATGATCTCTTTGTTGCTACCCCAGCCATGCAAGATCAATATACTTGGCTCTTTTGAAGGGTTTATAAGTTCATAAGAGAGTTGGAGGGTCTGTTCTTTATAGTCTATCTCTTTGGATGCCATGCTTCACCGTTCTTTTAATTTTAATTTTAAATTAAATTATTTTAGCATAAATGGGCTATTCATTCCCTTCACAGAATTTTTTCAGGGTAGAGAGAGTGCTTTATTTGCTGAGAGTACCAGGAGAACTCCCCAAATGAGAAGCGTCATTAAAACCATAGAGAGATGCAAGTCGGTATTGAAACCACAAGAGCAGTCACCCACCACACCATCAACTGCACAGAGATACTGCTCTCCACAGATTATTTTACCAATAGTCGTAGAGACGACTTTTGTCAAAAGGTCTATGACCCATACTGTCAGTGAAAACTTGATGAGTATTTTCCCTATTTTTGCTTTAAGCCGGTGTTTCATACGCTTCAATACAAACTCCTTAGAGACTTTGAATGATCAAAACAACAAAAATATTAATCAAGACAATGTTCATCTTTCATTGTTTTTTCTTCCTTCTTTATAAAAAGACATTCTAACATAAAAGTAAAAATATACTCAAGACCTCATCATTATGGTGCTTCAAGAAAAATATATTTCTTATTTTTCACCTTCACCTGTGGCGGTATGTGTTCCGCTTCAAAATAGTCGTAACCCTCTTTTAGGTTAGCCCAGAAATCATACCATCTGTTTTCAGAATGCTCTGCCATATTTTCCGCAGTCATCCTAAATGGAAAAATGTGTACCGCTACGGACTTTTGTCCTTTTTTCAAGGCACTTTCGACCAGCGCATAGATCTCATCCATTTTTTTGTCTGTCATAGCATAACAGCCAATAGAGACACAATTCCCATGCACCATCAAAAACGATCCTGTACGCTTATGTTCACGGTCATACGCATTGGGATAGCCGAGATTAAAGGAGAGGTGAAATTTACTGTGTGGGTTCAGGCGGGATCGGGTGACACTGTAAAAACCTTCGGGAGACTGTTTGTCACCCTCTTTCTCTTTGGGTCCCAGACCTCCGGAATAGGCACAGATAAAGTACTTTTTTAAAAGCACGTACTGTGCACCTGAACGTATCCACACTTCAAGCAGCGAAGCCTCTTTGAAGATCCGTATATACACAGGGTCACCCATACCGGCATTGACATCTGAAAGTCTCTCTTCAAGTGTATCATCCCAGTATTTATTATGGACGACTTCTTCTTTGACATAAGATGACATCTCTTTTCCTCCAAGACGCATAAACTCTTCCCAACTCATGGTCACATTTTCATCGACAGGTTCAGGTACATTTTTTTCTGTCATATTGTGCTCTACACCAGAAGTAATAGTAAGCTGTTCCTCTTTAGGAAGTATTGTATCAGGTTTTAAAGGGTAGAGGTAGTAAAGCATAAAAGAGAGTAAGAGAAGCAGAGAGACAAGGAGGTCAGCTAAAATAAGCCAAGCCCTTGTCATTCTCATGAATTAGAAGTTCAGTTTGTGTGATTTGTCGTAACCGTAAATATCTCCAAAAGAGAGCAGTTGTCCATTGTCATCCACATAGGTTGTCAAATAAGCGGTATGGACAGGAAGCGGCTTGACGATCTTCAGGTAGTGCGTCTTCATACTGTTGTATTTTTCCATCACATCTGCATAGTCATGTGCCGTGTAGTGCTTGGAAATGTATTCAAGCATATATTTCGGTTTTTCAAGTCTCACACAGCCATGGGAGAAGGCACGTGTTTTTCTTTTAAAGAGACTTTTTGCCGGAGTATCATGCATATAGACAGAGTGGTGATTCGGAAAAATGAACTTCACACGCCCCAGTGCATTTCTGTTGGAAGGTATTTCAATGAACTTGAACGGAACAGGTCCTTTCCCGCCCACATACTGTCTGGCCAGTGAAGGGTTGAAGCTCTGTGCCGGTGAATCAAGACTGTAATCTTTTCTTATGACCAGACGATGGCTCTTGAGGTAACCCGGATTTCTGAGTGTTTTAGGAATGATCTCATTACGGGCAATACTGTCCGGTACGTTCCAGGTCGGGTTAAGTGTAATATATTTCAGGTTTTCAGAGAAGATCGGTGTTTCATGCCCTCTTTTCCCTACCACTACTTTCATTTCTACAGCTGTTTTATCATTTTCAATAATACGTACTTTAAACTCCGGGATGTTTACAAGCGCATACGTCTTACCCAGTCCCGGCTTCATGAGTTTTACTCTTTCAATATTCACACGGATCTTATGCAGAAGTTCAGCAGAAGCACCGGCACGCTTTTGTGCATGATACTGTGCTATAAGTGCATTGAACTGTCTGTATTCAGGGACATAAGGTTTAAGTATTTTTTCAATACTCTGCCCTGCTCTGAGTTTCATCTGTATGTCTGAAGCACTGACTTTTTGTCTGTAGGCATTGAAACCTTCAGCATTGACAAAACAGCCGTTGGCAAGATTATCGGTATAGGCAACTAACAGCTTTGTCATCAAGCGTGAATCGTTGCTTGTTCTTACTTTATTGTAGAGTGCCTGCTGGTTACAAATAGACATATATTTGTCTTTTGCCAAAATGTTCTGAAATTCACTTTTCTGAGAAGAGTGCCATCCTGAAGCGTCCGGTGTACCCACACATCCGCTCAACAGCCATGCAAACACAATTGCCACTAAAACTCTGATCTTCATCTGTTTCCCTTGTTTAAATGTCGTGCACATACGTATGCACTGGAAAATGCCCATTGGAAATTATAACCACCCAATCTCCCTGTCACATCCAATACTTCACCCAAAAAGTAAAGCCCCTCTTCTCTCTTACTCATCATTGTTTCAGATGTAATATCGTTTGTAGAGATGCCCCCTTTGGTCACTTCTGCCTTTGAGTAGCCAAAAGTACCGGCGGGTGCGAAGCTGTAGCTTCTTAATCTTTCCAATTTCAGTAAATCGTCTGAAGTAAGTCTTGTCCCTGTTTTATCACTAAGCTCCAATTGTACCAAAAAAGACTTAGTAAGACGTTTAGGCAGAGGAAGGAGCGAACTCAGCTGTTTTTTACTCTGGCGCAAACTTTTCAAAGAGAAACCCGGTAAAAAATCAATCTCTATTTTTCCCTTTTCCCAAAAAAGTGATGCATCAAGTATGGCCGGACCGGAAATGCCTTTATGGGCGAAAAGTAAAGCACCCTGACAGATGTTTCCATTGACATCAATTTCAACATCGGTTGAAAGCCCTGAAAGTTCCTTGAAAAAGAACTGTTCTTTTTGTACGGTCAAGCCTACCAGTCCGGGTGCAGTTTTAGTAACAGTATGTCCGAAAGCTTCTGCAATTTCATAGCCTATAGGACTGGCACCTATTTTAGGGAACGAGAGCCCCCCTGAAGCCACTACAACATTTTTGGCTGTCAAAGTACGTTGATCTGTTTTGACCGAGAAGTACTCACCGTGTTTACTCACAGCCAAGACTTTTTCATTTAAAACTGTTTTTTGACTTTGACACTCTTTAGCAAAAACATTTAAGATCTCTTTTGCCGAGTCTTTACAGAAATAGTGTTGCCCGTTACGAAGCACAGGCACAAGTTTTCGCTGTTTGAGCCATTTAAGAAGTGCTTTTTCATCAAAGGCAGTTAAGGCAGGCCGTACGAACGTCTCATCAGCCACATAATATTCACTTCCCATATATTTGTTCGTGATATTACATTTACCGCCACCGGAGATGAGTACTTTGGCACCCAACTTCGCATTGGATTCAATAATGGTAGTACTGTTCTTTGGTAAAAGAGATGCCAGCATCAATGCAGATGCACCTCCCCCAATAATGATTATTTCCTGATTCATAAGTAGAAGTATAGCTAAAAGCTACACAGCAACTACACATTGACACTTTACAATACGAAGATCAGGAGATAAATTATGAAAAAATTATTGGCAACAACACTTATACTGTCTGGTGTTTTCACCCTCACACAGGCTGCAGAAAAATACGATACACGTGCCTTTCGCATTGTGACAAAGCTCTGTACTCCCTGTCACGGGACAGCCTTTTACATGGCAAAACAGGTCGATGCAGATGACTGGGAATACTACTTTAAAAAAGAGGGAAAACTGCTTTCCATCCATAAAAAGAGCCCCAAGGGTATAGCCAGTCTGAAAAATGCACTTTTTACCAAACATGAAAAACGTTTGCTTAAATTCTTTGTGAACAATTCAAAATACTCAGGTGTCGTTCACGGCTGTGACTCAAACTTCTGCGGGACACACCACTAAAAGCTCTCTAGGCGCATTGCCTCACATTGCCTATTGAAGCTTTCAGTTTTTTTTCAACTCTGTTTTGTTATGATAGATTTTTTAGGGCACCTATTATTAAAGGTGTTTTTTAATAACAAGCGGAGGGGTCATGTTTAAAAAGTCTTTTTTACTACTTGCACTACTCACACTTTCCCATGCAAACCTTTTCACCATTACCGATAAAAAAGGAAATGTACTCCAGGCAAAAAAAATGAAACACTGTGAAAATGAGTGTTTGAACCAAAAAGCAACAGAGTACTCCTACCAGGCCATTTACGATGAACTGCACAGAGATGAAAATCTTGCCCGTCGTGCCGCAGCCGCTAAAAAAAGTGTACAGAAAATTGCCAAAGCCACTGCAAAGGCAAACAAAAAGGGAAAGTCTTACCATCTTACGGCAGAAGACAAAAAAAAGCTGCTTGATTATGCCAAATATTTTAAAGGCGGAAAGTACATCTGGGGTGGCACCACACCCAAAGGTTTTGACTGTTCAGGCTATGTACAGTACCTCTATAAAAAAAGTAAGATCAACCTTCCGAGAACAGCATGGGCACAATCGAAACGCGGTATGCCTGTGGACAAAAAAAACCTTGAAAAAGGAGACTTACTCTTTTTCCTAACCGATAAAAAACGGGGTATTCCTGTCACCCATGTGGGCATTTATATTGGTAACGGAGAGTTCATTCATGCGGCATCGAAGAAAAAAGGGATTATTATCTCTCCTATCACGCATGGACACTATGCTGATACTTTTGTGTCAGCACGAAGGGTACTTAAAAAAGGCTGACCTGCTTTTTTACTTGTTAAAAATAGACAGCCTCAAAAGATGCCAAATGGTTATCGAGTTCATCATACAGCTTTAAAGTCTCTCCCTCGATACGCCAGTAAAGCGTATTTTTCAGAACCGACATAAACGTTTTTTCAAGATCTTCATAGGCACAGTTTTCCCCATCTTCTTTTGGCATATCAAAATGGAACTGAACCGTATTTTCATCTATCTTATAATTTCCCTTAAGTGTATGACAACCGGTCACGACCTTTAACTCTCCCGCTCCATTCAAACCTTCACGCAGTAAGATATGGGCTTCTTTCTGCTTGCAGCCAAGCTTGATCATTTTTTGATTGTAAAGTTGTGTCAATTTCCAGTAATTGTTGGTCATAGGTACATTTGCCCGCTGTACAGTACAGTCTCTAAGTCCGGTAATACGTAAAAACTCTTCGACCAGGAGTGTAGCCTCTTCACCCTCACCTTCCATCTTAGGTGATTTGATGACTTTCCCCTTAACCTCAACCTTGACATAATAGTTGGAACCGTTCACCTCATTCAGATATGCCTTTTCCAATGCTGCATTGTCCCCTTTAAAAGCAACCGGATAATATTTACCCGTCATACAGTCTTTAAAGAGAGCGGCATCGGCCATATATTTATACATACCCTCCATCATCCTGCTTTCAGGGTCTTTTGCTACCTTTTTTAACATCAGCGTTAAGTGCTTCATATCATTTCCCACAAAAGCGGGATTGTATGTATCTGTAATGTAAAGCAGTTTTTTGCCTTGTGTAATTTTGGCACGAACAGCATAGCGCTGTCCCAGTTGAATTTTATCATCGTCATAAGTTAACTTAAAGGAGATGGGGAACTGTCCTATGGGTTCGAAGGTTTGCTTTGCAATGAGTATGGATGCTGCATCTGCTCTTGACACATCTTCAAGCACAACTTCAAACGTTATCTTGGGAGGCAAAACTTCATTGCCTGAAGCCATCGCTTTTCCCTCTATAAATGACTTATCGGCCATTAAGGTAGAAGAAAACCCCATAGAGAGTATCAATAAAAGAGTCCATATTTTTTTCATTTCTCTACTCCACACATATAGATTTTAACGCTGTTCCGCAGTAAACATCTCTTCACTTGCACTCCAGACACGATAACGTACTTCATACTCGCTGGGCACATAAACGACTGTACCTAAACGGCTGTTGTAACGGCGCAGCGTTTGTTTAGGCGCATATACAGAGATGAATTTTTCAACTTTTGGCTTCCGGCAGGCCATCATGGTTGTTGGGCCTCGCATAATATTACTCACTTCCAAATACGTATACCCCCAACCCTTAAGCGGCTTTTCTTCTATCGTTGCACTCAGAGAAGCATGGTTGCAGTCAACCATGATGTTCTTACCTATAAGCAGTTCAACTTTATGGTCATGATCGTTCTCTGTCTTAGGCACATCAACAATGTAACGGGTATAGCCCTCTTTTGCAGGAGGAAACATTTTGTATTTATCTGCATGAGATTCTGCCGCTTGCAACGTTATTCCAAATACTGCAGCAAGTGCGAGTATCGATAATCCTTTTTTTAACATTGTGACTCCTACAATAAATATTAATTTTATTCTATCATCTGAAAGTAAATAGATTTAGAGCCTTTGCAGTTTCCTCAAGCCCTCTTTTACCATGTTACTTGTATCACCGGAACATCCTGCAAGTGCCTTTTGAATGGCATCTTTCTTAAAGCCAAGGCTCTCAAGTGCCATCACAGCCTCGCCCATAGCTCCTGCATCTTTTGTATCTGCATTCCCATCCACAATAAAATCAGCCAACTCCACTAAAATACGCGAAGCCGCTTTCGGCCCGATCCCCGGTACTCTTTTGAGCATACTGACATCTTTGGAAGCTACGACCTTGGCAAATATTTCAGGCGTAAAAGTAGAACAGATAGCCAACCCCACTTTTGGACCTACACCATTGATCTTCAAGACCGTGTCAAACATCTTTTTTTCATTGTTATCCATAAAGCCAAAGAGCATATCGGCATCTTCACGTATCACCTGAGTGACAAAAAGCTTTACACGCTTCTCCTGTATGGCATTGGAAGTATTGATGGAAACCATCACTTCATAAATAATGCCATTCACATTCAAATGAATAAATGTAGGGTCTTTACGCTCAACGGTACCTTCTATGCCAACTATCATACTGATCCTTCACGTAGGGTGCATAAGCATACACCACAAGTTGTTTTATGTTCAAAGTATAGCAAGTGTTTTTGGAAGGCGGCAAAAATATGTCATATTGTCATGTTTTAAAAAAAAGCCCGAGCAATATTGGCTATTTTTTTGACGCTTTGATGATCTTATAGGCTTCATTTATTTCCTGCATTTTAGCGGTTGCTTCCTCTATGTACTTTTCATCTTTGTCTTGAGATACGATGATATCGGGATGATACTCCCGTACAAGCTTTCTATGATTCTTTTTAATACTGTCCATATCATCATTTTCATTAACCCCTAAAACCTTATAGGCTTCTTCCAGACTCATTGTTTTCTCTTGGCCCTGTCTCAGATTTTCAAATTGATTGACCATGGCATCATACTCTTCAGGTACAATATTTAATTCAGCGACAATAATACGTAAGATCTGGTCTTCCTCAGAACCAATGCCACTGTCTACAAAGGCAAGTTGGATCAGAAACCCTATGAATTGTCTACGTTTCAACCTACTGCGGCCAAGTAGTCTGTTTAAAGACTGTGCTACCTCTTTTGTATCGTTAACGTTCTCTTTTTCTTCATTGAAAATCTCTTTTAAAATACTTCTTGTTTT